>JBGPEQ010000001.1:0-39699 GCA_041482855.1 Dongiaceae bacterium
ACGCCGAGGCTGCGGTCGCTCTTGGGCCTCGCACCGAACCACATCGCCGGGCCGAAGCGCCGCGCGGCCCAGGTGGCGCCGCCGATCAGGCCGAGCACGAGCACCAGGGCCAGCACGGCGCGAAAGAGTTCCATCGCTTCCATGGCTCAACCCTCAACCGCCATAGCTGCGCACGAGGCTGCCGCACACCAGCCACCAGCCGTCGACCAGCACGAAGAAGATCAGCTTGAACGGCAGGGATACCACCAGCGGCGGCAGCATCATCATGCCCATGGAGGTCAGGATCGCCGCGATCACCATGTCGATGATGAGGAACGGCAGGAACAGCAGGAATCCGATCTCGAAGGCGCGCCGCAGCTCCGACAGCATGAAGGCAGGGACGAGGGCGCGCAGCGGCGCCGCTTCGGGCTTCGCGTCGGCGCCGGCCTCGGGGGCGGCGATGGCGGCACCGCTCTGCGCGCTGTCGGCCGGCTTGCTGCCGAGATCGATGAAGAGCTGCAGGTCCTTTTCGCGCACATGGCTTTCCATGAAGGCGCGGATCGGCTCGCTGGCGCGCTCGAAGCCCTGCTCCTCGGTGATCTGGTTGTTCATGAGGGGCTGGACGCCGTCGCGCCAGCTGGCTTCCAGGGTCGGTCCCATGATGTAGGCGGTGAGGAACAGCGAGAGGCCGATCAGCACGGCGTTGGGCGGCGACTGCTGCAGGCCGAGGGCCGAGCGCAGCAGCGACAGCACCACGACGATGCGGGTGAACGACGTCACCATCATCAGGATCGACGGCGCCACGCTCAGCACGGTCAGCAGCAGCACGATCTGGACGATCCGTCCGGTCACGGAGGGATCGCCGACATCGAGGTTGATGCTCTCGGCCCACGCGCTGGCGGGCAGGAGGAGCACCCCAACCGCCAGCGCTAAGGCCCAAAAGACACCGCGCCTCATCGACCGAGTACCTTCGGCATGGGACCGACATCCTGCGTCCTTCGACAAGCTCAGGATGAGGTTCTTTCTTAGTGCCATCAAAAATCTACCTCATCCTGAGCTTGTCGAAGGACGCAGGATCGCCATGCCATCGCGCCGCTAGGACGCGAATTCCGACTTGCAGATCTCGGTCATGGTGACACCGAGCTTGTCGCCGAGGCTGACGATCTCGCCGCGGGCGACCAGGCGGTCGTTGACGTAGATGTCGACGTCCTCGCCGACCTTGCGGTTAAGTTCGAGCACGGCGCCGCGGCCGAGCCGCAGCAGCTGGCGCACGGGCATGTCGGTGGTGCCCAGCACGACCGAGACCTTCACGGCGATGTCGTGCACGGCCGAGAGGTCGGTGCCGCCGGCCTCGCCGCCGAGCGTCGTCGGCAGATTGCTGCCGCGCATCGCGCGGTCGTCCAGCTTCGGCAGGTCGACGCGCGCCGCGCGCTCCGCCGTCATCGTCTCCGTCTGCGTCATGTCTTTCACTTCTCCGTCCGTTCGTTCTCAGCCGTCGCCGCAGTCTCTGCCGCCGGCGCATCGTTGCTCGACCCATCGCGCTCGAGGACGCGCGCGACGATGGCGGTGACTTCCGTCAGCATCTGGTCGGGGTCGCGTTGCGCGCCGCCATGAAGCCAGCGCACGCGCACCATGCCGTCGGTCAAAAAGCTGTCACCATGCAGATCGACGCGGCCGCGGAAGGCGAGGTCGCGGGTCAGCCGCGCGATGCGCGGACGGATGCCTTCGACGACGTCGTGCGGCACCCGTACTTCCACCACCGGATCGTTGCAGGCGATCGTCAGCGCGGTACGGACCACGCCCAGAATCTCTTCGCCGCCGCCGCGGCGCACCAGTTCCGGCAGCAGGCGGTCGAGGATGACATGGACCAGCCGCTCGCAGTCCTGGGCGAGGGCGGTGAACATTTCGTCGTGCCGCTGTGCCACGGCCGTGAATTGCTCGGCGAGGGCGCTGAAGGCCGCGTTGGTCCTCGCTTCGGCCCCGGTCAGCGCATCCTGCGCGCCCTCGACGCGGCCGTTCTCGCGGCCCTGGCGGAGGCCGTCTTCGTAGCCGAGCTGGCGCACCGCTTCGATGTCGGCGGCGGTGAACTTGGGCGTGTTGTCTTCCGGCGCCGCCGGCGCGTTCCCATTCGCCAGCATCATGTCGGCGTTGAACGGCTTTTCGGTGAAGACGCGGTCGAAGACGAAGCGGCTCGTGCGTGAAGAGTGCCCGACGTCGCTCATGCGGCGCCCTCAGTCATCCAGTTCCGGATGATGCCGGCGGCTTCCTCGGGGTTCGAATCGACGATCTCGCCGATCCGCTGGCCTGGCCCCGTGATCGACAATCCCGGTCCCTGGCGCGCGGCGACCATCTCGGCCGTCGAGGCGCGCGAAAGTTGTCCCGCGCCTGACGGGCCGCCCAGAGCGGTGCCCGCCATGGCGGCGGCGGCGCCCTCGGCCACGGGCATCGGCTTGAACAGATTGGCGATCAGCGGCCGCAGCACGAACAGCGCCAGCACGATGCCGACGATGCCGAGCGAGAACCACTGCACCAGCGTCATGGCGTTGCGGGCGAGGAAATCCATGATGCCCGGATCGGGCAGCGTGGCGTCGGCGACGGCGGCGGCGGCAAACGGCAGGTTGATGACCTCGACCTTGTCGCCGCGCTTCTCGTCGAAGCCGATGGCGGCCTTCACGGCGCGGTCGATCTCGGCCAGCTCTTCCGGCTTGCGCGCCTCGTAGACGGACTGCCCGTTGGCATCGGTCTTGGTCGTGCCGTCGACGACGACGGCGACAGACAGCTTCTTGACGGCCCCGCTCTCGCGCACGGTCTCCAGGGTCTTCGAGGAGATCTCGTAGTTGACGGTCTCGTCCTTGTGGGAGGAGTTGTCGCTCGAGCCGCCGCCGGCGCTGCTGCTCGGCGTGGACTGCTGCGGCAGGTTCTGGGCGACGCCGACCGTGTTGGCGCCGTCCTTGTTGGAGGAGCTGTCGGTCTGCGAACTGTTCTGGGTAGAACGCACGACCTGGCCGTTGGGATCGAAGATCTGCTGTTTCTCGACCACGCGGTCGTAGTCGACGTCGGCGCTGACGGTGACGCGCACCTTGTCGGGCCCGAGATGCGGTATGAGCATCTCCTCGATCGAATGGGACAGCCGGCTTTCGAGCGCGGCGCGGGCATCGGCGGCTTGGGCGGCCGATTGACCCTGGCCGTCATCCGTGCCGCCGGCCAGGAGCGTGCCCTGCTGATCGATGATGGAGACGGACTGCGGCTTCAGGCTCGGCACCGCCTGAGCGACCAGGTACTGGATCGCCATCACCTGCTCGCGGCCGAGAGTGGCGGCGCCGCGCATGACGACGAGGACAGAGGCGGTCGCCTGCGGGGCCTGGCGCTGGAACGGCTCGCGCTTGGGCAGCACCAGGTGGACACGGGCGTTGGCGATGCTGTTGAGGGTGCGGATCGAACGCGCCAGCTCGCCCTCGAGGGCGCGCAGATAGCGAATGTCTTCCTGGAAGCGGGTGACGCCGAGGCCCTGGTCGCTGTCGAGCAGCTCATAGCCGACCGGCCCGCCGCTCGGCAGGCCGTCGGCGGCCAGGGTCATGCGCAGCCGCGCCGCCTGGTCGGCCGGCACCAGAATGGTCGATTCGCCCTGCACCTGGTAGGCGACGCCCATCTGGTCGAGGCGCTGCAGCACCGTGCCGGCGGCCTCGGACTCGATGCCCGTATAGAGCGGCACCAGCGGCGGCGCCGCCATCTTCATGGTGAGATAAACGAGCGCAAGCAGGATTGCCGCCCCGGCGCCCATCAGCGTGATCAGGCGGCCGTTCGACAGCGTCCGCAGATTAGCGACTAAATTGCCCACACCGGAGCCCGTCTTTGCCAGTTGAAACCCGCAAGTAAGGTCGCCCGTGTATCCGTGTCCGGGACAACAGATGGCACTCTAGGTTTCGCTGGTAACGCTGTGGTTACGAAATGCGAAGGCGCCAGTAGGGGGCGCGGGTGCGCGGGGAGAGTACGGAATGAGTGCAGTTGACGACGCCGCTGTGGCCGGCCTGGACGGCGATGCGAGCGTCCCGCCCAAGCGCAGCAAGAAGAAACTCTTAATCATCGTTGCCGCCGCGTTACTGGTGCTGGGCGCTGGCGGCGGCTTTGGAGCCTATATGTTCCTGGGCGGCGCGGCGCCCGCCGACGGCGAGACGGCCGCGGTCGTCGATACTACGCCGCCGGTGTTCTACAACATGCCGGAAATCGTCATCCGATTGGATGGCGGCCAGGGCCCCTACCTGAAGCTGGCCACGGTGCTCGACCTCGCGCCCGAGCACACGCCCGACCAGATGAAGGCCATCGAGCCGCGCCTGCTCGACATGATGCAGACCTATCTGATCGAGCTGAAACCCGACGACATCAAGGGCACCGCCGGCATGTACCGGGTGCGCCAGGAGCTGCTGCGCCGCGTCAACGACGTCGTGCCCGGCAGCACGAAAGACATCCTGTTCAAGACCATCATCCTGCAATGACCGACAGTCAGGCCGACACGCCACAGTCCGGCGATCCCGCCACTACGGAAGCGGTTGCGAGCCGGGCGCCGGTGCGCCTGCCGCCGCCGCCGCCGGCCGGGCGCAGTTCGCGCGCCGGCGGCGAACGGCTGCCGATGCTCGACGTCGTGCTCGAGCGGCTCGGCAAGACCCTGCAGGCCAGCCTGCGCCGGCTCGCCGGCGACGGCATCTCCGTCATCGTCGATCCGCCCGCCAGCCTGCGCATGGGTGAATATTTGCTGCAATTGCCGTCGCCGGCGCTGCTGTGCATCGCGCGGTTCGAAGGAACCAACGCGCCGGGACTGGTGGTCGCCGGCGCCGACCTCGTATTTTCGGCTGTCGAGTTGTTCCTCGGCGGCCGGCCGCTGCCCCCGGAATCACGCCCCGATCGTCCGTTCTCGGCCGTCGAGCGCACGCTTGCGGAGCGCATGGTGAAGGTCGTCCTCAACGATCTGACGGTCGCCTTCCAGCCGATCGCCGAGGTCAAGCTGCGACTCGATCGCGTGGAGACCTCGCCGAAGTTCGCAGCCGTAGTGCGCGAATCCAGCGGCATCGTCGTGATTTCCGTGCGGCTGCAGATGGACGGCCGTGGCGGCAATCTGTCCCTGGTGCTGCCGCATGTCTCGCTCGAGCCGCTACGCGACGCGCTGCGCCAATCCTATCCGGGCGAGAAGCTCGGCCGCGACCTGCTGTGGGAGCAGCATCTCACCCATGAGCTGCTGACGTCCAGCCTGCGCCTGTCGGCGATCCTCGACGAACCCGCGATCGGCCTAGGCCAGCTCATGGGTTTGAAGGTCGGTTCGACCCTGCCGCTCGACGCGACGCCCAGCTCGCCGGTCAAGATCTATTGCGGCAAGTCGCCCGTGTTCATGGGCAGCATGGGGCGTCACGACGATCGCGTGGTCGTGCGTATCGATGGCCGCGTGGACGGATAAAAAAGGAGAACGATCATGGTTAGCCTCGTGTCCGTGATTCTCAATGGCGTGGTCATCGTGCTGCTGTGCGCGGCCATCGTCTTCGGCATCCGGCTGCATCGGCGCCTGGTGGCGCTGCAATCGGCGCAGTCGGAGTTCGCCGCCCTGCTGGGCCGCCTCGACGGCGCCCTCGTGCAGGCCAGCTCGACCGTGAGCGCCCTCAAATATAATGCCGCCCGCCAGATCGAGACTTCGCTGCCCCGTCCGACTGCCGCGTCGACGCCGACGTCGCGCCCAGCCGCCGCGCCGACGCCCCAGCCGATCGCGCCGGAGGCGCGTCACCCGGCTGCCGTCGAGATGATCAAGACCGCCCCGAACAAGGTCGAGGTGGCGAAGCCGGCGCCCGCCCGCCGCCGCCGCTCGCCTGCCAGCCTGATCGCCGGCGAACGGGATACCGCCGCCGATGAACTGATGGCGCTGATGAAGAAGATGCGGAGCGCCGGTTGATCATGCGCGGCTCGAAGGTCACCATGCGGTTTCTGCCGGCTCTCTTGCTGGTGCTGCTTGCCGTCCTCCCGGCCTATGTCGGCTCGCTCTGGACGGGCGTCGCGAGTCTGGCGCTGGCCTCGGATGCACCGGCTGTCAAGCCCGACAGCACTGCTGCGGCGCCGGCGAGCGGTCAGAACACGGCCGCCGGGACGACGACCTCCACACCTGCCGCACAGGCGCCGGCGGCGCCCGCTGCACCGGCCGCGGCTGCACTGCCTGTTCAAACGACCGCCGATGGAACCACCGCGAAGAAAGCCTCAACCGGCAATGCACCTGCCGATTCGACGTTCGATCCGCTGACCCTGACCAAGGCGGAGATCGACGTGCTGCGCCAGCTCGCCAAGCGCCGCGATGAACTGGATGCGCGCGCCAAAGCGCTCGACGATCGCGAGGTGCTGCTGAAGGCGACCGAGCAGAGGATTGCCGAAGAGGCAAAGCAGATGCAGCAGATGAAGGCCGGATACGAGCAGGCGAAGACCGCCCGCGACGATGCGGCCGAGGGCAATCTGCGCCGCCTGGTCACCGTCTACGAATCGATGAAGCCGGAAGAGGCCGCGCGCATCTTCGAGACCATGGAAGGCGCGGTGCTTCTCGACGTTGTCACCCGCATGGGCGAGCGCCGCCTGGCGCCGGTCCTGGCCCAGATGTCGCCGGCCAAGGCCCAGGCCCTCACCATCGCGATGGCCAATCGCCACACGCTGATTCCTCCGCCGCCGCCGCAAGGTTAGACCGAGTCACAGGCCCTGTGCGTGGCTAGATCTAGCGCCGCAGGGACGCCAATCCCAGGATCGTCGACGCATCCAGCGATATTCCGCTGCCAGCAGATGATGACAGGGGCTGGATCAGGCTCGCCACCGACAGCGTGGCCGGCGCATTCGTCTGGTCGTAGTTGGCGAGGAAGCGGCCGATGAAGTTTTCGAGGAACTTCGGGTCCTTCAGATTGGCGAGGCCGACGCGCTTTTCCAGCAGCTTGGCCTGGCTGTCGACGCCCGACTGCGTGCCGGCAGGCGGCAGCTGCAGCGCCGTCCGCACGACTTCGTAGAGCGGCTTGTCGCCCATGATCTGGAACCAACTCGTGGCGGTCGGCGCCGCCCGCTTGAAGTAGAGCGCCAGGCGGATGCCGGGGTTGGTCTGGTCCGTGGTCTTCTCGAACTCGGCGGTGACGTACTTGTCGACGATGCCGTCGATGAAACTGGATTTCTTCAGATTGGCGTTGCCGCCGGCGTAGAAGTTGAACGCCTTGGCGATCTGGAGATAGCGCGGGTCCACGAGCTTGTTGGCGAGCGATTTGGAGTCGGTCGGGTCCTGCTCCAGCACCTTCCTCATGAACGCCTTCGCGTCGATCTGCGAATCGAGGCCATAGGCCGACAGCACGACGCGGAACAGGCGGTAGTTCTTCACCAGGTCGTCGGCGCTCGTGACCTTGGCGATGGCGGTCTTGAAATAGTCGATCTCGCGCTTGACGGGTCCGCTCTTGCGGGACGCCGCCGTCTGCTTGTCGATCGACGCCTCGACCATGCGATAGCCGAGCGTCGCCGCCATGCTCGGCTGGGCATCGCTGGAACCCGTCAGGGCGTCGATCATTTGTCGGCCCCGGCGGCTTCCTTGTCGGCGCCGTTCTCCAGCGGCTTCGCATTCGGCCTATACCCCGGCGGAAAATACATCACGACGTCGCCGGTGGCCATGTCGACAACCTCCGTGATGATCCGCATCGTTTCGGCATGGATGTGGACCTGATAGCGGCCCGCCATCTCCGCATTCTGACGCGCAGCAGCACGCGTCTCCGGCAAGGAGGGCGTGCTGAGGTGCGGCTCCGGCGTCGCCGGGCGCGGCTGGCTCTCGCCCGGGAGCGGCGGGCGGTGAATCTCACCGAAGGGGTTGGCGGCGGCCGATCCGACAGTATCGATGGCTTGGGTCATGCGGTCCCCTGTAATACCTCTTTGTCAGGAAACGCCATCGCTGTCTCGGTGCGGCTCAGCAGCTTGGCCTCGTAGTCGAGTACGGGCCGCAATGCGGCCAGAGCCTTGTAGTAGTCGTGCATGCCGACCCAATAGGCGCAGTCCGTGAGCGCCTTGAGGATCGGCGGAGACTTGAAGGTGCGCAGGAGCGCGGTCATCAGTTGCTCGAACGTGATCTGGTACGTTCCGGCTTCGTCGGGATTGAGCAGCATCAGCTGGACGATGAAGTAGACGCGGCTGGTCGGCGTGACCGCCTGCTCTTCCTGCATCACGTCGCGCTCGCGCAGGATCGATGCGCGGTTGGCGAAGTAGATGACGTTGCGGGTGTTGCCGTTGTGAAGGACGGCGCCGTTGACGACCAGGCGCTCGCCCGGCTTAAGCTTGACCGCTAGCATAGCGAACCTCCTGCCCGGCAGAAGCGGACTTGGCTGCGTTCGCGCGGGCCTGCATCAGGCCGGCGGCGATGGCGCGGTTGATATCGATGAGGAGACTGAGCGTGGCGTGGCCGGCGACGACCCGTTGGCCGTGCCGCACGGAGGTCGCGGCGAGCGAGCCCAGGCGGCCCTTCAGATCGGCCGCCAAACCGTTGTCGGGATTGCAGAGGTCCTCGAGCAGAGTGAGCCACAACCGCGAATTCTGGTGGACGGCATCGCACAGGCGCACATGGCGCTGGGTGGCGAGAAGGGGCTGGGCGGAAAGGTCTTGCGTCGCATCGCTCTGCGCGCGCTCGAGCGCGCCGGTGACCTTCTGGAAAGCCATGATCTCCACCGTCAGCGGCGAGGCCGTGTGGAGTTGGGTGGTCTGGTAGGCAACGACACTCATGATTTTAATCCCCGAGACTTCTTCTCAGTGGGCCAGGATGATGCGTATCGGGCACGCGAAAGGTCTGCCGTTGGTCAGCTCGCCTCTTTGCCCGCTTCGATCGTCCTCCTATTCGTGAAATCCCCGGGCGGCTACCGGCCACCCGGGAAATCTCATAGACCGCGTTCCGAACGCGACTTGCGTTTAGCGGAACAGGGTCAGGATGCTCTGCGGCGCCTGGTTGGCGATCGAGAGCGACTGCACGCCCAACTGCTGCTGGACCTGGAGAGCGCTCAGGCGAGCGGCCTCTTCCTGCATGTTGGCATCGACGAGGCTTCCCACGCCGACGGTCAAGGCGTCGGCGAGGGCCGTAACGAAATCGCTCTGGATCTCCAGGCGGTTCTGCACGGAGCCGAACTGGGCCGCCGCGGCAGACGACGTGCTGATCGCCGTCTCGATGTCGGCGAGCGCAGTCGCGCCCGTGACGTCGAGGCCGGTGATGTTCAGGCCGGTGGCCGCCGTGGTGAGGTCAGAGCCGGTGACCGCGATGGTCTGCACGGTCAGGGTGCCGGAGCTGCGATCCATGGACGCCAGCAGGTTGGCGCTGTCCGGAGTCGCTTTGATGAAGTTCGTGCCGTTGAACTCGGCGGCATTGGCAACGCTGTCGATCTGCGAGAGCAGTTGGTCGACGTCGTCCTGGATCTTGGCGGTGTCGACGCCGGTGCCGTTCGCCTGAACGACCTTCTCCTTGATCTTGTTGAGCAGGTCGGTCACCGTCTCTGCGCCCGTGCGGGCCACGGAGATCGACGAGGTCGACAGGGCGAGGTTCTCGGAGATGGCCTTGAAGCCCGACACGTCGCCGCGCATCGCCGTGGCGATGGCCCACGAGGACGAATTGTCCTTCGCGTTCGCGACGCGCAGGCCGGTGCTGATCCGGTTCTGGGTGGTCGCGAGATTGCGGTTGGTGCTGTTGATGCTCTGCAGGGCCTGCATGGCCCCGACGTTCGTCAGAATTGAAGACATTTGAGTTTCTCCCTCAAGAGATAGAGCTGAACAGATGCGCCGTTGTGGCCCATCGCAAGTCGAAGCCGAGCTTTTCTCGGCGTCCGATAGGGGGATGATGGCAGCCGGGTCTTAACCGGCAGTTAAAGCGGTGGGAAAGATTCAGCGAAGTCCGGTGCTTGCGACGGCCGATGGTTAATTCGCTTTAGCCATTGTGCGGCCACGGCAGTGGTAAGGCTGACGGAAGGCGAGGGCGGTACAGTGGAGCCTGGCGAAGCGGGATGCCCCGGTGATCGACACGAGCCCTCAGATAACGCGGCAGATCGCCCATCAGGCGGTCGAGAACACGCACCATCTGGATACTTCGCGTGAGAAGGGCAGAACCCACCTCGACGACCCGCCGCAGGATTTCACCCTCGACGACTTCCTCGACATCATCAATCCGCTCCAGCACCTGCCGATCGTCAGCGTGATCTACCGCGCGCTCACCGGCGACGAGATCAAACCGGGCATGCGCATCCTCGGCGACATTGCCTATGGCGGGCCCACCGGGTTCATGTCCTCTTGTGCGCAGGTCCTGTTCGAGGCGATCTTCGGTAACGACATCGGCGGCACCGCCATTTCCCTGCTCACAGGCGGCGACGATGACAAGAAGAGCGCGAAGATCGCGTCGGCGACCATCGACCCCTCCGCTCAGCTGGCGTCGACCGATCCGTCGGTGCCGGTGCCGGTGCTGGATCCGGCCCGGGCGGACGCTACGGCTGCATACGCCACCTTCACGAAGAAGGTCGGCACTAGCCGCTGACGATCGGCGCGGGCCGCGTTACAGAAACTTCGTGAGGCTCAGCTCGTTCATGCGGGCAGTGATGGAGAAGGTCGCCTCGAGCTGGGTCTGCAGCTGACTCAGGCGCAGCGACGTCTCGTATGGATCGGCCGCCTCGAGGTTGGCGACCTGATTGTTGAGCTGCGCGATCGTGGCATCGTGCCGTGTCGACGCGTCGGCCACCACCGACTGCTTGAAGCCAAGCTCGGCGGACACGTCGATCGCTCCTTGAAAGCCCGCGCTGATGTGCTTCACGGCTTCGTCCTGCCAGGCGGCGAAGGCGTCGTCGGGGACGGAGCCGTAGGGCACGCTGGCCAGCATGGACAGTCCCTGCTGCAGCTCGCGGAAGGCCGGATTGTCGGCGCGCACGCCATAGTCGATCTGGTAGCCGTTGTCGAGACGGGCGGTCACCGAGCCGGTGCTGGCGCCGTTGTAGAACGTCGCGGAGTAGTTCAGGTTCGGGTTGCTGTTGGTATCGTTGAACATCGAGCTGATGCCGTCCGGGCCGTTGGCCACGGCGAGCGCCGACGCCGCGTCGGTGATCGGGCCGAGATTGGCGATGACCTGGCTGACCGCCTGCTGCGGTGACAATCCGCTCGTGGCATTGACGGCCGTGGTCGCCTGCATCGGCGCCAGGTTGGTCTGAATGCCGGAGAACAAGGTGCGGCCGGCGACCTCGGCGTTCAGGAACGAATTGATGCGATCGAGGGCAGTCGACGCCGCCTCCTGCAGATAGCGGCGCGAGACCGAATCCCGCGCGGTGAGCGCCGTGCTGCGCATCTGGTCGGCGATGTCGCGTACGCCGCCGAGCGCCGCCTGCATGGTATCCATGCGCGAGGCGACGATGTCGGTGGTGCCCTTGAACTCGGTGACGTCGTTGAGGGCGTTGCGCAGATCGACGTCTTCGGCCGCGCGGTCGCGCAGCGCCGCCACCAGATCGGCCTTGCGGCCGGTGGATATCTCCTTCTGGGCGTCCATCAGCTGGCTCTGCAGCGAGCGGATGCTGCTGTTGAGCTGCAGGTGCGAGGCGAGGGTCGAGATATACATCGGTCGTCTCTCCTCAGAGTTCCAAGAGCTTGTCCATCATGTCGCGCACGGCCTGGATGACCTTGGCCGAGGCGTTGTAGGTCTGCTCGAACAGCAGCATCTTCTGCATCTCGTCGTCGATGTTGACGCCCTCGAGGTTGATGCGCTGGGTGCTCAGCGTGTTCGTGATCGAGCCCTGATAGGTGGCGCGGTCCTGGAACGCGGCCCGCTGGTTGTCCTGGTAGCCGACGAATTCCGTGGCGTAGCTGCCGACGCGCGCGCTCGTGGATAGACCGGCGCCGGCGTTGTAGTTGACGGCCTCGTCGAAGACGCCGAGGAACGCGCGCACCTGGATGGCATCGCCGGGCGCGCCGGGTGCCGCGGCCTGAATGCCGTCGCGGATGCGCCACAGGCTGCCGCCTTGATCGGGGTCGACGAGGGCGTTCACGGCGATGCGCTCGGAGAGGCCGGTGACCTGCGCCGGATCGGTGCGGTCATGGAAGGTGCCGTTATCGGTGAACAATCCGCTCTGGCCGGCGCCGACCGTGGCGTCCGCGCGCTGGAAGCCGTCGGCCAGCGTGCTGGCGATCTCGTCGAGTTGGGTCTGGGCCTGCGGCAGAATGGTGTCGCGTAGCGCGAAGTTGCCGGCCAGGCGGCCGCTGCGGATGGCGCTGGGGTAGCCGCTGCCGGGCGAGATATCGAGGCCGTTCACGGTGACGCCGCTCAAGGGCCCGGCCCCGGCATTGTAGGCGGACGCCGCCCCGATCGTGGTCGTGGTCGAGAACGACAGATGGTTGACCTTGGCGCCGTCGAGCAGGGTCGTCCCGCCCTGGGTCAGCACCATGATCTGGCCGTCGCCGCGCGTCAGCGAAGTGATGCCGAGCTCGTTCGACAGCGAATCCAGCAGCTTGTCGCGCTGGTCCAGGAGGTCGGTTACGTCGCGGCCGCTGCCGCCGACCACACTCAGCTGCTTGTTGATGTTGGCGAGGTCGTCGAGCGACTGGTTGATGCTGTCGACGCTGTCGGAGATTCCCTGGTCGGCCGCCTTGCGCTGTTCGCCGACCGCGCTGGCGAGCTGGTTCAGCGAGCGCGCCACGCCCTGGGCGGCGCCGACCACCGAGTGCTGGATGACGGCGTTCTCCGGGCTCTCGCCCAGGCTCTGGAACGCCTGGCTCAGCTTGGCGATCTGGCTGGAGAGGCTGCGCTCCTCGTCGGGCTGCCCGATCGCCGTGGTGAAGGAAGCCAGCCCGTCGGCCTTGGTCTGCAGCTCGGCCGAGAGTCCGCTCTCGCGGCGCACGTCCTGTTGCAGCATCGTGTCGACCTTGCGGACGATGCTCGCCACCATGACGCCGCGGCCCTCGCCCTGGAGCGTCTGGGCGGCGAGCTCGGCATCCTTGCGGGTGTAGCCGGGGGTCGCGGCGTTGGCGATATTGCGCGAGGTTAGCGCCGTCTGCCGCTGAGCGGTGATCAGGCCCGAGAGGGCGGCGTCGAGAGCGAGGCTGAGCGACATGACGGGCTACCTCACGGAATCGCCTAGCGTTTGAGCTGCGTGAGCTCGGACAGCATTTCGTCCGCCGTCTGGATCACTTTGGCGTTGGTGCTGTAGGTGCGCTGCGTCTCGATCATGCTCGTGAGCTCCTGCGCGATGTCGACGTTGGAGCGCTCCAGCGAGGTGCCGGCCGTCTTGCCGGCCGGGCCCACGCCGGCGTCCCACAGATAGAGGCTGCCGCTATCCCGGCTCTGGTCGAAGGCCGTACCGTCACGCGCCGACAGGCCGTTGGGGTTCTGCACGATCGCAATCGGGATCTGGTAGATCGGCCGCCGCACGCCGTTGTTGAAGATGGCGGTAATGATGCCATCGTCACTCACCTCGACGCGGTTGACGACGCCGAACAACGCGCCGTTCTTGTTGATCTTGGTCGGCACGTATTCGCCGGCGAACTGGGTGACGCCGCTGGGATCGTTGACGTCGCCGATGTCGAGATTCATCGCCTGCAGGCCGCCGTTTACCGACAGCGGCAGCTGGCCGCCGGCGATGCCGGGGATCGCGGACGGCGAGCCGGCATCGGGGCCGGTGTCGTTGAAGGAAACGATCTGGTCGTAGATCGCCGTCGTGCCGCCGCCGGTCCCGCTGTCGAAGATCTTGAGGTTCCAATCGTTGGCGATGCCATCGGACGACGGCGTCCACTGCAGCGTCAGCGTGTTGGAGTTGCCGAGCTCGGTGAAATACTCGATATCCGTGCTGATCGGCGCGCCCGGCGTGCCATTGGCGAGCTGGGCCGGCAGGTTGCCGGCAAATGTCACTGCGGTCGTCGGCGCGCCCGTGAAGTTGATGCCGGCGATGTTGACCGGCTCGACGCTGGAGAGCGCGTCGCGCGCCGGGCTGGGATTGACCGTGGTGCCGTCCGGGTTGAGCGCAAAGCCCATCAGGTAGTAGCCGGCGGCGTTGCGCAGAAAGCCCTGATCGTCGGGCGTGAAGCTGCCGGCGCGCGTGAGCGCGGTGAGGTCCTGCTGCGGGTTGGCGTTCTGGGTATCCGAGACGACGAAGAAGCCGTCGCCGTTGATGGCGATGTCCGTGCTCGAGCTGGTCGCCTGCAAGAGACCCTGGACGTCGACCTGCCGGCGGACGTTGCCGGCCACGCCGCCGGCCGCATAGGACCGCCGGGAGACCTGCTCGGTCACCAGGCTGGAGAACTCCACGTCCACCCGCTTGTAGCCGGTGGTGCTGGAGTTCGCGATGTTGTCGGAAATGGCGCCCAGCTTCGTGCTCTGGGCTCCGAGGCCGGAAACGGCCGAATACATTGCGCCGAGAATGCTCATTGCTTCTCTCCTTCTATCGCTGCGTCGCTATGCCGCACGGGGATCAGGCGGCGGACTTGACGGAAACGGCCTCGTCGACGGTCTGCGCTTCATAGGCAACCACGACGAAACGGCCCTCCTGACGCACGCGTTCGGGATCGGTGAAGCGATAGCCCTGGCCGGGGAAGGTCTGAATATAGTCCTCGCCGCCGGAGAAGGCGCGGAGCTTCTTGCGCACCTTGCACATCATGACGTCGACGGTCTTCTCGTCGACCTGGCTGCTGTTGTAGCCGTAGATGTAGTTGTAGATGAAGCGGCGGTTGACGATGCGGCCCTGCCGCAGCACCAGGCACTCCAGCAGCTCGCGCTCGCGGCGGCTGACCTTCACGGTCTTGCCGCTGATCGAGGGCATGCGGCCGTCGAAGAAGTAGGTGAAATTTCCCACCGCGTGCGACAGGCTGACATGGCCGTTGATGCGGCGGGCGATGCCGCGCAGGCGCGCTGCCATCTCCGCCATGTTCACCGGCTTGGCCAGCACGTCGTCGGCGCCGGCATTGATCAGCTCGACCGCCTGCGTGGAATTGCGGAACGACTGCAGCACCAGCACGGGCACGCCGATGCGGCGGTGGCGCAGCGCCTCGATGAAGCGGACCACGTCGATCTTGCTGTGGGGAACGGTGATGACGACCGCTTCGCAACCCTGGGCCGTCGCTTCGATGAGGTCGTCCATCTCGTAGTCGACCGCATCGCAGGCAACGCCATTCCGAATGAGTCCGGCCTTCAGTGCTTCGGCCGCCACAATCTCTTCGTCTATCAATACGACTCGCATGAAATGATTCCCTCTTGTTTTTTTGCTCCCGCGTCGCCCCAGGCGATCTTTGTCGCCGCCGGCCGGCGCGTGAGCGTTGTCAAGTTCGAATCGATAGACGCCCTTTTGGCATCGCGCTCATGTGAACCTAGGCGGCCCGAATTAATGAGTCCTAAAGCGCAAAACAAGGAAAAATCCCCAGACAAATCAAAGACTAAAGCTGGAAGAAACCGCCGCGAAACGGATTCGAATGCGGCGTTTGTTTGCCATAACTGCGCGCCGTAAGCGTCGAAAACACGGCGCGCATATCTCTAAAATTCACCATGAATCGGCGGCGGTTTTGGGTGGATCGACAGCGTGCGTCCTTCGCGACGCGCGCTGCGCGCGCTCCTCAGGATGAGGACGACCTATTCATGCCATAAAGACTCCTCCTCATCCTGAGGAGGCCGCGAAGCGGCCGTCTCGAAGGGCGCAGGACGGTCATGCAGCGCAGCACCTAGGCGTTACGTCCATTTAATGCCGCACCCTTACAGTCCGGCCCGACGATGAGGCACCGTCCCAAGAGATGCGGATGACGAACGATCGGTCGCGCCTGTTGAAAGCGGTCCGGCTTGCCGGCGCCGTGCTGGCGCTGTTGCTGGTCGGCGCGCTCGCGCCGGCGCCGGCGGCGGCGCAGGTGCGCATCAAGGATATCGCCAGCTTCGAAGGCGTGCGCGACAACCTGCTGGTCGGTTACGGCCTGGTGGTCGGCCTCAACGGCACCGGCGACAACCTCTCGAATTCGCCGTTCACCCAGCAGTCGATCATCGGCATGCTCGAGCGGCTCGGCGTCAACATCCGCGGCGAGAACTTCAAGCCGAAGAACGTCGCCGCCGTCATGGTCACCGCCACCCTGCCGCCGTTCTCGCGCGAGGGCTCGCGCATCGACATCACCGCCTCCGCCATCGGCGACGCCAAGAGCCTGCAGGGCGGCACCCTCCTGGTGACGCCGCTCATGGGCGCCGACGGCCAGGTCTACGCGGTCAGCCAGGGCCCGGTCGCCATCGCCGGCTTCAGCGCCGAGGGCGACGCCGCCAGCGTAACCAAGGGCACCCCCACCAACGGCCGCATCGCCAGCGGCGCCGTGATCGAGCGCGAGATCCCCTTCGCGCTCTCCGACCTGCAGCAGGTGCGGATCGCCCTCCACAATCCGGATTTCACGACGGCCTCCCGCATGGCCGCGGTCATCAACGCCAAGCTCGGCGGCCCGGTCGCGCAAGCCACCGATCCGACTACCGTCACCATGACGGTCCCGCAGAGCTATGGCGCCGACGTGGCGCGCCTCATCACCGACGTCGAGCAGCTGCGCCTCATCCCCGACCAGGTCTCGCGTGTCGTCATCGACGAGCGCACGGGCACCATCGTCATGGGCGACAATGTGAGCATCAGCACGGTCGCGATCTCGCAAGGCAACCTCACGGTCCGCATCACCGAAACGCCCCAGGTCTCCCAGCCCGAGCCGTTCAGCCAGCAGGGCGACACCGCGGTGGTGCCGCGCACCAACGTGGACGTAACCGAGGGCGGCACCGGCAACATCGCCATCGTCGGCGGCGCCTCGCTCAACGACCTCGTCCAGGGCCTCAACGCGCTCGGCGTCACGCCGCGCGACATGATCGCGATCCTGCAGGCGATCAAGGCCGCGGGCGCGCTCCAGGCCGAAATCGAAGTGATGTAGGCGAAAGCGCCATGGATCCCATCGCCGCTAAACCCGCTGCTGCGCAGCCCGCCACGGCCCAGCCGGCCGCGCCCGCCATCGACCGCAACAGCCCCACCTACAAGGCGGCGCAGGATTTCGAGTCCGTGTTCCTGGGACAGATGGTCGAGCAGATGTACACCGGCCTCGATGCGAAAGGCCCGTTCGGCGGCGGCTTCGCGGAAAAAACTTACCGCTCCCTGCTCGATCAGGAAATCGGCCGCCAGATGTCGGCCAGCGGCGGCGTCGGCATCGCCGATGCGGTCTATGCGGAAATGGTCAAGCTTCAAGGAGGCGTGAAATGACGCGCGCAGCGGCCGACCTGATGGCCAGCATGAAGGCGCTCACCGACGAGGTCGAGGCCGAGACCGGCCTCTTGCGGCGCGGCGAGTTCGCGGAGATCGGCGACGCCGTGGTCCGCAAGCAGCAGGCGGCGACCCGCTACGAAGAGGCGCTCAAGGCGTTCGCGGCCCAGGCGAAGGTTGCCATCAGCCTGCCGGAGCGCCTGCGCCGCGACCTGCGCGCCGCCGCCCGGCGCCTGGAAATCGTGCTGAGCGACAACAGCCGCCTCGTCGCCGCCAACCGCGAGGCCAGCACGCGCCTCATCGGCCGCATCATCGAGGCCGCCAGCCAAAACCCCGCCGCCGGCGGCTACACCGCGGCCGGCAAGCTCGCCGTCGAACCCACCGCCGCCACCGCCTTCGGCGAACGGGTGTAGCAGGGGCGACCTGGCGCGGCCGCGCCGCTTCCTACACGAACATCAGCGCCAGCGACGCCACCAGCAGCAGCGCCATCGCGATGTTGAAGGCCCGCAGCGCCCAGCGCGTCTGCAGCAGGCGGCCGATCGCAACGCCGAGCGCGGCCCACAGCGCCACCGCCGGCAGGCCGATCGCGCCGAAGATCAGGGCGATCGTGACCGACTCCAGCATGAGGTCGCCGCCGGCCGTCGTGTAGGTGCTGATGGCGCCTACCGCCATCATCCAGCTCTTCGGATTGAGCCATTGAAAGAGCGCAGCCTGCAGGAAGGTGAGCGGACGCCCGACCGGCCGTGCGGCATCGGACGTGGTCGGTGCCGCCGTGGCGATGCGATAGGCGAGATAGAGCAGGTAGGCCGCGCCGCCGTAGCGCAGCAACTCGTGGATGACAGGAAATCGCTCGAAGATCTCGCTCAGGCCCAGTCCGATCGTCGCCACCATGATCGTGAAGCCGATCGCGATCCCCAGCATGTGTGGGACGGTGCGCCGGAAGCCGAAATTGGCGCCGGAAGCCGTGAGCATGATGTTGTTCGGCCCCGGCGTGATCGACGTCGCGACCGCGAAGGTGACCAGCGGCCCCAGAATTTCCGTCACGTCTTTCTTCCGCGCAGCAAGGACGATCCGGCTTCTTTCTGCCGGATCGGCCGCTTGACGTCACCTTTTTACGTCGGGATCAGGCGGCGGGGAGGGCGCGCGCAGGAGTCCGCAGCGATTGGGGCGCCGCCAGGCGGCGGGCGAACGGGCCCGATTTGAAGAGGAAGAGCACCAGCACCATGTCGACCAGCCGGCCGTCGCTCGAGAGCGGCAGCATGATGCGGTCGACGTCGTATTTCCGGCCGGTGATGAAGTTGGTGAAGGGTTCGAGCGAGAACAGCGGTTCGGCCGTGGTGACCACCTGCTCGAACTGCTGCATGACGGCCGTGTTGGTCTTGAAGAACGATACATCGTCGAAGGAGCGGCCCGTGCGGTCCTCGCCACTGGCGGTGACCACATGGGTGCCGACCAGCCGATAGCGATAGCGCCGCGGCTCGTGGGAAACCTCGATCAGCATGATGTCCGGCAGATAGCCGGCGGGAATCTGCAATGGATCGATGTCGCAGCGCGACGGCATCGGCCGTTCGCCGCGCAGGGTCGCCCAGTAGTCGTAGAACCGGACCAGGTCCGGCTCGCTCAGTTGTTCGCGAAAGCCCGCCATTGGTCGTCACTGCATCGGGGCCGGTGCGGCGGCGCCGCATTCGCCGGCATTTGCGCAGATTACGCAGCGAATATTAAGGATGTGTCACCAAGGTGTGTCGCCGCCGGCGGCCTGCCGTTCACGCCGACCGCCCGAGCCGCGCCGGCTCGGCCACCTCCTCGGCTTCGCCGGCCTCCCGGTACACCTCGGCGCGGATCACCTCATCGGTGATCTCCGCCAGATGGTCCGTGAGGGCGGCGTTGATCTCCGCGAACTCCGGCCACAGCACCTGGTCGAGGAAGGATTGCGGCACTTTCACCACCACGCTTTGCCGGTGCATGCGCGGATAGCGGAAGGGGCGCAGCCCATAGCGCCGGCAAAGCGCGACGAAGAGACGTCGCGACCACAGGTCGGGCAGGCTGAAGCGGACCTCCACCGCCCGCTCCCGCCCCTCGCTCTCGCGCAGGCGCCCGCGGATGCGGTCGGCCGCCGCCCCGGCTGCCGCCCGCTCGCCCGCCGTCGCCGCGCCCGCAAACAGCGCCTCGATCTTGCGCAGCTTCTCCTTGAGTGTCGATTCACCCGCCATGCGCGGGCAGTCTACGGCGATTCGCCGGCGGCGCGATGCTCGTCGTTCAGCGGTGGCAGCCGCCGCTTCACCGGCGAGGACTGGACGATCGAGGTGTTGGTCTGCGCGAACGGGACGATGCGGTCGATGAGCCGCTCCAGCGCCTCGACCGAGCGAACGTGAGCGCGGGCGATGAAGCAGTCGTCGCCGGTGATGCGGTCGCACTCGACGATCTCCGGCAGCTCCGCCAGCAGCTTCGCGACCGTGCCGGTCTGGCCGGCAGTCGGTCGGATGCGGATATAGGCCGCGAGCGCATAGCCGAGCGCCGATGGATCGATCTCGACCGTAAAGCGCCTGATGACGCCGGCCTCCTCGAGGCGTTTGAGCCGCTCGGCCACGCTTGGGGCCGCCATGCCGAGCGCGCGGGCAAGGTCGGCGATGGAGGTCCGGCCGTCGGCTTCCAGGCGGTGCAGAAGCCGGGCGTCGACGGCATCGATATCCTGGTCTATGTATCGAAGGTGTTTCATACGATTTGTCAGTTTTTCAAATGCATTCAGGAAGGTTCGTCTTCCATCCTGTATACAGTATGCGAGAATCGCCTGTCATTGTACAGGCATGTTGCCGTCGACTCGCCCTGTCCCGTGCCGCCCAGGCCGTGCCGCCGCAGCTGTGGTTCCTGGTCAGCGCCGTGTTCCACTATCTCGGCCCATCCTTCGCGGTCCCTCTGTTCGCGCGAGTGGATGTGCTGGGCGTGGCCTGGTTTCGCATTGCCGGCGCGGCCGTCGTCTTCGCGCTGTGAACCCGGCCCTGGCGGGTCTTCGCCGCCGCCTCGCGCCGCACCCTCGCCCTGCTGCTGTCGCTGGGTGCCTGCCTGGCCGCGATGAACAGCGTCTTCTACCTGGCGATCGCCCGCCTGCCGCTCAGTCTGGTCGCCACCATCGAGTTCGTCGCCATCATCGCCGTCGCCCTGTTCGGCCTGCGCTCGGCCCGCAACTACGCGGCGCTGGCGCTGGCTGCCGCCGCGGTCCGAGCTTCTGCTGGCGGAGATCCGCGACCTGCTAAAGAAGTGGGGCGCGCGGCGAACGAGGTCCAAGACATCGCTGGACCAATGCAAGCAGCTTGGCGGCTTTGAATGGCTTGGTGAGTGTCTGCGTGGCGCCAAGCCCGCGGGTCATCCGCAAGAAGTCTGGATCGAGGTGAGCGCCGCCTGAAGGGCGCGAGCAGCTGCCGGTCATCGAGATGATCGGCGTATTGGGAGAGATCTCGCGGATCTCCCTGATTGTTTGCAAGCCGTCTTTCTGCGGCATGAAGACGTCGCAGACAACGAGGTCGAAAGGTTGCTCCTGAAACAGCCGAATCCCGTCGTCACCGTGAACCGCCAGGATCACCTCATGCCCACCGCCCTCTAGCATTGCCCTGACGGTCTCGCGCAGCAGGTCGTCGTCGTCGATTACAAGTATGCGAGCCACGGCTGGGTTCCCCCACTCCATGATTCGCCTCAACCTTCCCCGGTGAGAAAATACGCCTTTGGCGATGCCGATCAAAGCGGCTCGTACGCCAGTGTCGCGCTATGCATCCAGGGCTTCACGGACTTTCAACGCCAGGTCCTGGCGGCGGAACGGCTTGGGCAGGAAGTTCACGCCGGGATCGAGCTTGCCCTGGTGGATGATGGAATTCTCGGTGTAGCCGGAGCTGAACAGCGTCTTCAGGTTCGGCCCGCGACGCATGGCGTCCTCAGCCAGCTGGCGGCCGGTCATTCCGCCGGGCATGACGACGTCGGTGAACAGCAGATCGATCGATTGGTCGCTGTCGAGGATCTTCTTTGCCGAAGGTCCGTCCATGGCTTCGATCACTTGATAGCCGAGGTCGCGCAACTGCCCGGCCACAAAGGCGCGGACGTCCGCGTCATCCTCGACCACCAGGATGGTCTCGCCGCCACCCGGCTGATCGGCAGCGGCCGGGCTTGCCGTTGCTGCCGCCGCTGCACCTTGCGACTGGCGGGGCAGGTAGAGCCGTACCGTCGTCCCGTGGCCGACCTCGCTGTAGATCTTCAGGTGCCCGCCGGATTGCTTGGCGAAGCCGTAGATCATGCTCAGGCCCAGGCCCGTGCCCTTGCCGACGCCCTTGGTCGTGAAGAACGGCTCGAAGGCCCGCTCCACCACCTCCGGCGGCATTCCCGTGCCGGTGTCCGTCACCGCCAGCATGGCGTAGTCGCCTGGCTTCACTTCGGCATTGTGCGCGGCATAGTCTTCGTCGAGGTGGACGTTGCCGGTCTCGATCGTCAGCTTGCCGCCTGTCGGCATGGCGTCGCGCGCGTTGATGGTGAGGTTCAGCAGGGCGCTTTCCACCTGCCCCTTGTCGGCCAGGGCCGGCCACGGCTCGCGCGCCAGCTTCAGCTCGATCTCGATGTCTTCGCCCAGCGTCCGCCGCAGCAGGTCTTCCATCCCGCTGGCGAGCCGGTTGCAGTCGAGGCTCTCGGGAATCAAGGTCTGCCGACGCGAGAAGGCCAGCAACTGGGCGACCAGCCCGGCGCCGCGCTCGGCGGCCTTCAGCGATCTCTCGATCACTGGCCGCATCTCCGGCGACACGCGCTCGACGGCGAGATCGAGGCTGCCGATGATGACGGTCAGCATGTTGTTGAAGTCGTGCGCCACCCCACCGGTGAGCTGGCCGACGCTCTCCATCTTCTGGGCTTGGCGCAGCTGGCCCTCGGCCTCGCGCAGCCCGGTCACGTCGCGGCCGGCCGCCAGGATGTGGAACTGGCCGTCCTGCGTGAACGGCACCGCATGGATCTCCGCCGTCCGCGTCCGGCCGTCCAGCCCGACCAACCGCATTTCCGCGACCGGCACGGGGCGGCGCTCGGTCGCGACCGTGCGCGTCCGCTCGATGGCGCGCTCCCGGTCGTCGGGATGCAGCAGCGAGAAGATCGATCGACCGTGCAATGCGGCTGGCCCATCGGCACCGAACAGCTTGGCCGCCGCCGGATTCGCGAACAGGATGGTTCCGTCGCTGTGGATCCAGATCGCCTCCTGGATCAGTTCCACGACGTTGCGGTAACGATGCTCGCTCAGCTCGAGCTGTTGCGTCCGCTCGCGGACGCGACGCTCCAGATCCTCGTTCGCGCGCGCGAGTTCCCGCTCGGCCCGGATACGATCGAGCATGTCCAGGGAAGCCATCTGCATCAGGGACAGAAGCAGGACCAGGTACCCGACGATCTTGCCGAGATGTGCCACCATGGCCTGCGTATCGTGCGGCGCCCGCGAATACAGCATGGATACGTGAGCAAGAAAGAGCACGGCCGCCATGCCCGCCAGCGGCCGCAGCAGGCGGTCCGCGGCGCGCCAGCGCCAGGCCGCCAGTCCGACGATTGCCCACAACACCGGCGCCGGGATCAGCGCCGGACGGGTAATGCCCAACGGCCCCGGCGGGGTATAGGTCGGCAGCCATTGAAAAGCTGCGAACAGCGCTGCACCCACGACCACCACGGCCATGGCAAGCTTCAGCACGCTCTCCTCGCCGCGGCGCAGCAGCCAGATCGAGCCGCCGACGCCGATCGGCAGCACAAGCGCCGCCGGCGGCCAGGTCGACGGCCGCAGGAAGCCCTCGGCTTCCGCGATAGGGGCTAGGAACCCGAACCACTCCACGGTGACCACCACGTGCACGAACTCCAGCAGGAACGTCATCGCGAAGCTGAGGGCGAGCCAGCGGGGAAACGCCTGGCCGATCCGCCCGCCCATGTCCCAGAGCAGGAGTGCCAGCACGCCCGACAGCAGGCACATGCCGGTGTCCAGGATGGTATGCAGGTCGGGATAATCCCGGCGCCCGACCGCGAGCAGCAGCCCGCCCGCAAGGCCGAAGGCGAGCAGCGCTCCCACGGCGCTGCGCGGCAGGTTCGGTCTATCGGCTGGCTCGTTCATAGCGCTGGCCTGGAAGCGGCCCCGAAAATGGACTCAGCAATTTCCGCTGCACGAGGTTCGATCGCGGCCGCGGGCCGAGACGGAGGCGCAGAATGGCGTAGCTACAATTCGCTGCGCCGAATTATGGGCGCGGAGGGCGGCACAGCGCAAGCGACATACGCTCCGCCGCCACTCGACTGCGGCAAGAGCGTCAGAGGGTCGGAGTATCGGGGGTCGGTCAATCCCGCAGGCCCGCGAGCGGCGGGCCGGGGATTACGTCGCGGTCGATGTTCCGGGCCAGCGTGATGCGCGGCCGGCGGCCGCGATAGGGATTGATGCAGTGCACGAACGGGCTCGGGAACAGGATCATGGTGCCCGGCGCCATCAGCGGCAGCTGCGGCGTCGTCACCGAACCCGGCCGGATGCCGCAGCAGGCATCGACCCGCGGATCGACGAACATCAGTTGTCCGGCATAGGCGTCCCCGGCATCGCCGTCGCCGGGGTCGACGCTGTAAACGATGCTGGCTGCCGTCCGCTCATGGCTGTGCGGCATCGCATAGTCGCTGGCGCGATAGACATTGGCCCAGCTGAAATGGATGCCGGCGCTGTCGCTCTTCAGCAGGTGCTGGCTGATCGACTGATCGGCTGTTCGGTGGCAAGCGGACGCGGATTCTGCTGTCGATAGCGAATTCTGCTTGACCGCCATCGCATATGTTCGTATAATGTTCCCACAATATTTGACGTCGTGGATAGGTCTTGGTCAACGTCGTTCCGCAGACGGCCGGTGGTAGTTGCCGGCGAAGCTCGACCGCCCGCCACCGGGCGGGGGAGGCGTGCATCCGCGCATGGCCGACGCGCCCCTGCTGCCGGCGTTAACTTCCTTTACATGGGGTCGTTATTCAGATTTCCGGAATAATGGCAGCAATGCTGACCCGAGTGAGGCCGCCCGGCGGCTTGTGCCCGCATCAAGCGGATCGTCTTACGCGTTTCCCATAGGGTTGAATTGGGAATCTCGCGATTGGATACCTCTCGCCTGTGACGAGAGGGGCAGATCAGGCCGACAGGATCGCCCGCACCGCGCTCGAGGCCGTGTGCACGCCGTTGCTGAGGACCAGCTCGGAGCCGTCGGTGGAGGTCTCGACCCGCTTCACCGTCGCCGTCACATAGGACGCGCTCGTCACCGGCTTGCCGTCGGCGTCGGCGGCGCCGAAGGTAAAGCTGTAGACGCCGTCCGGCAGGTCGTTGCCGCTGTTGTCGGTGCCGTTCCAGGTCAGGCTGTGCTCGCCGGCGCTGTTGTCGACGGCCATGGAGCGGACGATGTTGCCCGATGCGTCGCGGATGATGACACCGGCCTGGGTGGCGTCCTTGGCGAGCGAGTAGGTGAGGCTGGCGCTGCCGTTGCTCAGCTCGGTCGAGTCGCCGGCCACTTCGACCTTATGGCCGATGAGGCCGACGTCGGCCATCATTGAGTTGGCGCCCAGCGACTTGATGATCTGGTCGAGCTTCTGGTTGCCGACGATGGCCTGCTCGACCGAGGAGAACTGGCTGAGCTGGCTGACGAACTGGGTGGCGTCGAGCGGCGCCAGCGGGTCCTGGAACTTGAGCTGGGCGGTCAGCAGCGTCAGGAACGAGTTGTAGTCGACGGTCGCCTTGCTTGCGGCCGTGTTGGCGGTGCTGGCCGTGGCGCCGGGAAGTACGCTGCTGAGGGTCGAGGCGATGTCCATGGGGTCCGTCCTGTCCTACACTCGAATGCTGAGAATGCCGTCGCGGATAACCTGGCCGAGCGGCTCATCGCCCATCCCCAGTTCGCCGCCGTCGCCGAAGGCCGCATTGGCAGCGGCCCGATCGAAGCCCTCGCCATTGCTCTTGCCGTTGCCCTGCTGCTGACGCAGCGAGAACGAGAGGCTGCCGCTGTCGACGTTGACGCCGGCCTGGCCGAGGCTGCGCTCGAGCGCGGGGACCTCGCGCTGCAGGATCTGCAGCGTCTCCGGCCGGTCGACTGTGAACTGCGCCGTCAACTTGTCGCCCTGCCACTGCATCTTGACGTCGATCGAGCCCAGCTCGGCTGGATGGAGATGCATCTGGATGGCGCGCTTGCCGTCGGCCACGGCGTGAAGCAGGCGGATCGAGACCTGATCGGCCGGCGTCGGCGCATCGGAACCCGGCCGCACCGCTTCGGCGACCTTGTGATAGATCTCCGCTGTGCGGCGCGGCGAATCGATGCTTGTCAAACTCGCGACCGCCTGATCGGCGCCGCTCTGGGCGTTCGCGCGGCCCTCGTGCGCATCGGCCGTCGCCGCTGCGTCCAGCGCGGCCGCGCTCGTATCGGCCTTGACGATGCGGAATTGCGGCTGGCCCTGATTGCCGTTGGCCGCCGCCGGCGTGTCGCCCTTGGTGCCGGTGGCCGGGAGACGGCCCGGCTGCGGCGCGGCAAGATCGGCCGCCGCCGCTTTGTCGGCCTGCGCGGCCTTGGCGGCCTTGGCCGTGGATGCGCTGGTTCCGGTCGCCATGGCCGTCCGGCGCGTGCGCGTTTTGTCCACTGCCACGTCACCGAAGTCGATCGTGTCCGCTGCGGCTTCCGGGGCCGCGGGATCGGCAACTGGTTCGGTCGGCACGGCCGCGGGCTTCACGGTCGCCACCGGCGTTCCCGCCGCGACCGGGATGGCGGCCATGGTCGATATCGTGGGTGCTGCGTCCGTGGTCGCCGACGCGGCCCCGTTCGAGACTGCTGGCAGGGTCGGTACGGTGGTCGGGACCGCGACGGCGGTCGGCGACGGTGTTGGAATGCTCGGGGCTTGCGCGGAGTCCGGCATCGGCGTTGCCGGCTCGGCGGGCGCGGCGGTCGGGTCTGCAGTCTGGGAGTCGGAGTCCGTCGCCTCATCCTGCGGGCGGAGCGAGTCGTCGGTCGTGCTGCAGCGCTCGCGCGGGCGCTGGTCCTGGGGCGCGGTGACCGGATCCTTGGCGGGATCCTGGCTGTGATCGCTTTGTGCGAAGCGGTCGAGCAACCGGCCGAAGGCGTGGCGCTGGGCGCTGCGCTCGCCGCCGTCCGCCGGGCGGTCGCGCGGCACGGGCGGGCGACCGTCGAACGACGGGAACGGGGGGCTGAGCGGCAGGGACTGCGACAAGACCGGGTCTCCCGAAATGTCAGGCCAGCCTAGGGGAGGCCGGTTTCAGGGAGGTTGCGTTCTCGGATAGTTACCAGCCGGTTAACCAAACCTCAGGCTTCAGGGGGTTTCGGCAGGAGCGGGTGGAGCGTCCAGGCCGACCGGCGCGGCCGTCTGGTCTTCGACGGCGGCGGCCGCCGTGCCTGCGGTGGCGCTTCCGCCCGCCGCGTCCTCATGCAGCAGGATGACGCTGATCCGACGGTTGCGCGGATCGTCGGGATGGTCGGGAAACAGCGGGTCGCGGTCGGCGCGGCCGACCACGCCTTCGATACGAGCCTCGGTCAGGCCGGCCTCCAGCATGGTGCGGCGCGAAGCCAGCGCGCGCTCCGACGACAGGTTCCAGTTGTCGTAGCTCTTGCCGGGGGCATAGGCCAGGGAGTCGGTGTGTCCGCGGATCGACACCTTGTTGGGCAGGCCGGCGATGGCCTGGGCCACCAGCCCCAGCAGCTGGCGCGTGTAGTCGTACGGGTCGGCGCTGCCGAGCGCGAACATCGGCCGCTCGTCGCGGTCGACCAACTGGATGCGCAGGCCCTCCGGCGTCTCGTCGATGATCAGGTTATCGAGCAGGCCCTTGAGCTCGGGAATATCCGCCACCGATTTGCGCAGCTTCTCCGCCACCGCCTCGAACTGCTTCTGCTCGCGCTCCTTGATGGCCTTCGCGACGTCCTGATCGGTTATCTTGCCTCCGCCCGCCTTGCCGTCGCTATCGCTCGCCTTGCTCTTCGACGTATTGTCGTTGGGGGGCGCAAAAGTCAGCCGCGGATCGATCGCCGTGATCTGAGAACTAGGCGAGGTGAGCGGTCCGGGCGCGCTCACGGAGGTGCCGTCGAGCACGCCGCCGGAGCCGGCCGTGCGCTGCGACACCGTGATCGGATTGAAGTACTCGGCGATGCCGGTCTTCTGTTCCGGCGAGGTGACGTTGATGAGCCACATCAGCAGGAAGAACGCCATCATCGCCGTCACGAAGTCGGCATAGGCGATCTTCCAGGCGCCGCCGTGGTGAGCGTCGTCGCCGCCGCGCCTCTTCTTCTTGCGGATGATCGGTTGGACGACATTGCGCGCCATGGACGGATCCGCGTCAGGCGGCCTTGGCGAGCGCCGGCACGGACTCCGCGGCTTCGGCTGTCGCCTTTTCGACGTCCTCGAACGACGGACGAACGTCGTGGGTCAGCACCTTGCGCGCGAACTCGACCGCCACCTGCGGCGCACAGCCGTTGAGGTAGGCGAGGAGGCCCTGGCGCATGCATTCGAAGTATTTGACCTCGGCCTCCGATGCGGCCTTCACGGCGGAAGCGATCGGCGCGATGAAACCATAGGACAGCAGCACGCCGAGGAAGGTGCCGACGAGCGCGCCGCCGATCAGGTGTCCCAGCACCTCCGGCGGCTCCTTGATCGAGCCCATGGTGTGGATGACGCCGAGCACGGCGGCGACGATGCCGAGCGCCGGCGTCGCGTCGGCGACGTTCTGGATCGCGTGCGGCACATGCGCCTTCTCCTTGCGCAGGGTGTCGATCTCCTCGTCCATGAGAGCGTCGATCTCGAACGGGTTCTTGGAGCCTAGGGTCACCAGCCGCATGTAATCGCAGACGAAATGGACCGCCTCGTGGTTCTTGAGGAAGCGCGGGAAATGCATGAAAAGGGCGCTCTCCTCCGGGTGCTCGATATGAGCCTCGATCGCCAGTTCGCCCTTGGTCTTGATCAGGCGGAACAGCGAATAGAGCGCCGACAGCAGCTCCAGGTAGTCCTGCTCCTTGTACTTCTTGCCGGCCATCAGGATCTTGAGACAGCCGAAGCTCTCCTTCAGCACGTGTGTCTGGGTCGAGTTGGAGGCGATGAAGGCGCCGAGCGCGGCGCCGATGATGATGATGAACTCAAACGGCTGGAACAGGACGATGAGTTCGCCACCGCCTGCGACGTAGCCACCGATGACAGCGGCGAGAATGATGCCGAACCCGACGAGGACCAACATTGCTAAAATCCCGGATAACAGTCTGTCCGCGATCGTAGAGCCGGGATGTAAAGCCCGCCTTACCGATGATCTTCACCGTGACGATTCGGCTCAGGCGCGCGCCCGCCTGAGCGTGAACACGTAGCTGATGATCTCGGCCACCGCGCGGTAATGCTCGGGCGGAACGCCCTGGTCGATTTCCACGCTCTTGAAGAGCGCGCGCGCCAGCGCCTTGTTCTCCACCACCGGCACCCCGTTCTCGGCCGCTACCTCGCGGATACGCTGGGCGATCCGGTCCTGGCCTTTGGCGACGCATTGCGGCGCCTTCATGGTGGCGCGGTCGTAGCGCAGGGCGACCGCGAAGTGGGTCGGGTTGGTGATGACCACGGTGGCCGCCGGCACGGCCGCCATCATGCGGCGGCGGGCGCGCTGGCGGCGCAGCATCTTGATGCGGCCCTTGATCTCCGGATTGCCCTCGAGCTGCTTGTGCTCGTCGCGCAGGTCTTGCCGGCTCATATAGAGGCGGCGCCACCAGGAGAAGCGCTGCCAGCCGGCATCGAGCACCGCGATCACGAACATGGCGCCTGCGACGTAGATCAGCAGGTTGAGCAGCACGCCGCCGATCACCTTCGCCGAGGCCGTCGGTTCGGTCAGCGGCATCATGTCGAGGCCATTGAGGCTGGGACGCACGGCGTACCAGCCGGCGATCACGATGATCGCGATCTTAAGCGTCCCCTTTACGAGTTCCACCAGCGTCTGCAGCGAGAACATCCGCTTCAGCCCGGCCGCCGGCGACACACGTTCCAGCTTCGGCAGCAGCCGCTCAGCCGAGATGACGAGGCCGTTCTGGCCGACCGTGCCGATCACGGCCGCCAGCACCAGCACCGCCAGGATCGGGGCCGTCACCCAGCCGACGCGCGCGAGCACGTCGCCGAGCAAACGCGCGAGATCGCGGCTGTTGTCGAAGCTGACGGCGTCGGCGTTGCCGAGCAGCGGATGCAGCGTCTTCGCGAAATCGCTCGTCAGCGTGCCGCCGACGGCGACCAGCAGGATCGTCAGCAGGCCCAGCACCATCGTCGCTGTGACGTCGCGCGATATCGGCAGGTTGCCCTTGCGCCGCGCTTCCTCCAGGCGGCGCTGGGTCGGTTTCTCGGTCTGCTGGTCCTTGTCCTGATGTTCGGCCATGGGCGTCAGGGCAGGGCGGCGGTGAACAACGCTTCGAAGGCCTCGGCGAAGCCGATGAGGATGGCGGGGATCGCGATCATCAGTACGATCAGCCCGCCCGTCAGCGACGCCGGCAGGCCGACGAAGAAGACGGGCAACTGCGGCAGGGCGCGGTTGGCGAGCGCCAGCCCGATGTTGAAGGCCAGGCCGAGGACGAGAAAGGGCGTCGACAGCTGGATGGCCGTCGAAAACGCGGCCGACAATGTTGTCGTCAAGGTATCCGCCATGTCCTGCAACGCCGGCAGTTGCGCCGCCGGCAGGCCGTCATAGCTATGGGCGAGGGCCGACAGCATGAGATGGTCGAGGCCGGTGGTGAATATGATGACCAGGCCCGCCGCCATCAGGCCGGCACCGATAGTGACGCCCGACTCCGTGGAGAACAGCTCGCCTGTCAGGGCGTTGCCGAGGCCGACCTGCGCGGCGATCACGGCGCCCGCCATGTGCAGGATCGACATCAACAGGGCGGCGGTGGTGCCGATGAAGAGGCCGATGCCGGCCTCGGTGATCACCTGCAATGCCATCTGGCCGAACTGCGGCGGTGTCGCCGGCAACGCATGGGCCACCGTCCCCAGCGTGAGAGCCGACAAGGCCAATCCAAACAGCAGCCGCACGCGCATGGGCACGCGCATGTCGCCGATGCCCGGCAGCAGCATGATGGCGCTGCCGATGCGCGCGAAGACCAGCAGGAAATGATAGGTCAGGCTGTCGAACAGCGGGGCGAGATCGAGCGTCATACCCGTGACCGTTCTCTGCGCGCTGCGAGCCGTCGCCGCGGCTGCATGCTAGGCGGCCTGCTGCAGATCGTACGTGACTTCCGCCAGCGTGCGGATGCGCGCCTTCGGGTGAATCTCGTCGTGGCTGATGATGGGCGTCTTGGTGCTGAACCGGGCGACGATCGAGCGCACCAGCGGCCGCACCTCGGCGCCGACCAGCAGGGCCGGCGAGCGGCCGACCTGGGCCTGTGTCTGCAGCGTGGTGCGGATGGCGCCGATGAAGCGCTGGATCTCGCCGGGCGCCATCGCCAGCTGGCGGCTGTCGCCCTCGACGACGATCGATTCGGTGAGCACCCGCTGCCACTGCGGCGACAGCGTGACGATGTCGAGATAGCCATCGTCGGCGGCGAGCGACTGGCAGATCTGACGGGCGAGGCGGATGCGCACGCGGGCGGCCAGCGCCAGCGGATCGCGCGTGAACGCCGCCGCTTCGGCGAGCGCATCGAGGATGACCGGCAGATCGCGGATCGAGACCTGCTCGGCCAGCAGCGACTGCAGCACGCGCTGCACGATGCTCATGGACAGCAGGTTGGGCACGAGGTCGCCGACCAGCTTCTGGTGCTCGCCGCCGATCTCGCCGAGCAGCTTCTGCGTCGCCGCGTAGTCGAGCAGCTCCGCCATGTTCTCCTTGACCACCTCGGTAAGATGGACGGTGATGACGGTGGCGTTGTCGACGACGGCATAGCCGCGGATCTCCGCCTGCTCGCGCAGGCTGGCATCGATCCAGCGCGCGGGCAGGCCGAAGGCGGGTTCGCGCGTGTCTTCGCCGGGAATGTCGAGCGGCGCGCCGCTCGGGTTCATGACGAGGAAGCGGGCCGGCATGAGGTCGCCGCGGGCGACCTCGATGTTGCGCAGGAACAGGACGTAGGTGTTGGGCGACAGCGCGGGGTTGGGGCGGATCTCGACCGTCGGCAGCACGAAGCCGTAGCGGCGGGCGAGCTGGCGGCGCAGCTCCATGACGCGATGGCTGAGGCTGTCGGTGCCGGCCATGACTGCTGACGACACGCCGATACCGAGCTCGAGGCGCACCGGATCGAAGCGTAGGTCGGCGGCCAGCTGTTGTGCCGGCGTTCCGACCTTGTCCTTATCCTGGCGCTCGCTCGCCTCGCGGGTACGCGTTTCCTCGGCGGCGCGCATCTTTGGCAGCTTCCAGGCCGCCCAGCCCATGAGCGCGGCCAGGCCGAAGAATGGCAGCAACGGCATCCCCGGAGTCAGGCCGAGGCCGAACAGCAGGGCCGCCACCGTCGCCAGCGCCTTGGGCGAGGCGCTCAACTGGGCGGCGAGCGCTTCGCCCGCGGGCGCGCCGACCCCGGCCTTCGAGACCAGCATGCCCGCGCCGAGGGAGACGAGGATCGAGGGGATCGCCGCCACCAGGCCGTCGCCGACGGTGAGGATCGTGTAGGTCTGCGCCGCATCGGTGAAGGACATGCCGTGCTGCAGGACGCCGATGATGAGACCGCCGACGATGTTGATGATCACGATCAACATGCCGGCGATGGCGTCGCCCTTCACGAACTTGGAGGCGCCGTCCATGGCGCCGTAGAAGGAGCTTTCGTCCTCGAGGTCCTTGCGGCGCCGGCGTGCCTCGGACTCGTCGATGAGACCGGCCGAAAGGTCGGCGTCGATGGCCATCTGCTTGCCGGGCATGGCATCGAGGCTAAAGCGGGCGCCGACTTCGGCGATGCGGCCGGAGCCCTTGTTGACGACCACCAGGCTCACGATGGCCAGGATGATGAAGACGACAATGCCGATGACGAAGTTGCCGCCCATGACGAGCGTGCCGAACGCCTCGATGATGTCGCCGGCGGCATGGGTGCCGGCGTGGCCGTTGGTCAGGATGAGGCGCGTCGACGACATGTTCAGGGTCAGCCGAATCATGGTCGAGACCAGCAGCACCGTCGGGAACGAGCTGAAGTCGAGCGCCCGCCGGGTCATGATCGCGACCAGCAGGATCAGGGTGGACAGGGTGATGGAGATCGCCAGACCGACGTCGAGCAGGAAGCTCGGGATCGGAATCACCAGCACGCTGATGACGACCATGATGAAGATGGCGAACAGCAGGTCGCGCTGCCGGAGCAAGTCCGACAGCCAACGCAACGCCGGGCCCGAGGGCCTTACTCCAGATGCAGCCGTCGCCATGGCCGATTCGCCACCGGACGCAATTGAGCCGAATTCTGCATGAGGTTCTAAGGGCCGGACGTTGCGTCAGCGTTACCGCTGGCCGGTCAGAGGCTCCAGCCCCGTTCCATCGCCATGCGCACAGCCTGGGTGCGGCTGGTCACGCCGAGCTTGCGGTAGATCGAGCGCAGGTGCAGGGCCACGGTCACGACCTCGATACCGAGGCGGTGGCCGATCTCCTTGTTGGATAGCCCCTGTACGAGCAGGCCGATGACCTCGCGCTCGCGCTGGGTGAGGGACCCCGGGCCGGGCCCACCGCCCGCGCTCTCCTCCGCAGAAGTGGGCTGCCCCGCCACCATGATGTCCGGGATGTAGCGCTCGCCCGCCAGAATGAGGCGGAGGGCGCTCACCATGGCCGTGCCGCGCATGGTTTTCGGCAGGAAGCCGGCGGCGCCGGCCTGCAGGGCATTGCGGATGGTGTCGGGATTGGTCTCGCCCGAAAGAATGACGATGGGAACGTTGGCCCGGGCCGCCTGCACGGACTTGAGGCCGGCGAGACCATTCATCCCGGGCATGTGCAGATCGAGCAGGACGAGATCGAGGGCGTCGGCCTTGCGGACGAGATCGAGGGCCTGCGACAGGTTGGCCGCATGGAGGACGTGCAGGTCCTTGTCCAGCCGTTTCAGGAATTCCTCGATGGTGTCGCGGATCAAGTCGTGATCATCGGCGAGGAGAATGCGCATAGCGGTCACCCAACGCGGCAGCTGATTTGAAGGGACATTCGGCGATCTTGCAACGGCGTCGCTCTCAAAAAGACTTCGTCATGTACTGCTCTGGCAGCCTGCAAATGAAACTCTTAGAAAACTGACATGCAATCGGCTACTATATATAAATTTATGTAGTACCTATACGAATCTATTACTTGAATACACCAAGTAACATTGGCCGCATTAACCGGCATTTAAGCGATTTCGCTGATAACGTTCATATTCATTACTGGCCGATCTCACGACCATGGCCTGCAAGAACCGCAGGCGGAGCGTCGGCCGGTAGGACACCTCGGAAAATCCAGAGGTAACGCATGGATGGATACGATCATAGCAATTCCGGACCGCCGGCGGCGGATCCGGGACAATCCGTGGACGGCGAGCGGCGATCGCCGCAGGCGGCAACGGCCAGCGTGCCGTCCGCCCTGTGCATCGACGACACGGCATTTCACGAACCGAACAACGGGCAGGGCGACGGGAAATCCCGGCGCGCCGCCCCCTGGCCGTTCCTGATTCGACGGCTGGGCTGAACACACGAAGTTTGAAAACCACGGAGAACCCGATGCAGCAAGTAGAAAATACGCGAAAAATCGATATTCTCGTCCAGCGTGCGCTGGAGGGCGGCGGCATTGCCGCCAAGCTAGGCCGCGACGGCAGTACGCACAGCCGGACCGCGCGGCCCGCAGGCACGCGCCGCGTTCACAACAATCCGTGCGAGATTCTGCAGCGGCTCGCGCAGGTCATTCAGCTGATGCGCCTCGACCACGCCGATGCGCATATCTATCGCGATGGCTGCGATATCCTGGTGCAGGACGCAGTCGACGCGTCCAAATGGTCGGGATTGCGGCCGGCGCTGGCGCAAATATTGGGTCTGGTCGGGCAGGGCGACTACCATTGCGCCCTCATGGAGCTGCGGGCGATCTCCCAGCCGGAGTGGCACATATGCTGAGCGCGCCGACGAAGATTCGCCGTCACCGGGCGGCGGTTGCTGCGCTGGCTGCCGCCCTGACGCTGTCGGCGCTTGCGCCGCTTGCGCGCGCCGATGACAGTGGAACGTCGAAACTGGCCTCCGCCGCCAGCGAACAGGGTATGCTCGTCGGCGTCGGCGTCGTGATCGGCCTGCCCGGGACCGGAGACAGCGCGATCGACGCCAACGCCATCGAGTCCTCGATCATCGGCATCCTCAAGCGGGCCGGGCTGGAGCCCTGGCGCGACCAGATCAAGCCGGGCCGCGTCGCCGTGGTGATACTGAGCGCCCAGCTTCCGGATGGCGCCGGCGACGGCACCAAGATCGCCGTCAGCGTCAGCGCGATCGGCGATGCCCGCAGCATCGCCGGCGGTACCTTGCTCGTCGCCCCGCTGCGCGACGCCGACGGAACCGTTCATGCCATCGGCCAGGGGCTGATCGCCGCGGGCGGTACGCCGACCGCATCCGTCGTGACCGTCGCTGTGGACGCCGGCATGCGGACGGGCGAGCTCACCCAGGGTACGGTCATCAAGCATCAGACGGTCGCCCCTCGCAACTATGCGTCGTTGACGCCGTAGTCTGCAGGAAGGCGATCGCGGACCTGGCGGACGGCGGCATCTTCCGCCGAAGGAAAAGATGGAATTTTGCATGGTGCTATATTGTCTATATTTCAGTATGTCATACCGGCTTGTTCGAGGTGTATTGTAAGTTTGACTTACTATTAAGGCGTTCTGCTGCATTATTGCTCTGATAATACTGTCGTCGTCATCGCTCCGACGATCGACTGATCGCAGAACGCGAGGTACGCAAGTGGAAGTATGGAATGCCGCGCGGGCAGCGAGGCCCGCCAACGACACGCCAGTTCTCCGCATCGCCGGACCGATGCGTAAGAGTGTGCCAGGCGCCGAATTCTGAGGGTGTCCCGGCGTCACGACCGTCCGGCCTCCGCACGCGGTTTTTCCTGCCTCCCCGCGTGAACTGCTGCGGAGGCCGGACGGCGACCAGCTTCCGAGAACAGCTATCCTCTGCGCGGCAGCGGCGCCGGATGAAACCGGCGTTACCGCCCGCCCGCCCGCGCCTTCCCGCTTTAGAGTTTGTTAGGCGATTCCGGCTTCCACTCGGCCATGCCTGCGTCTCGGCGACGCGGCAGGACGATGCGAGAGGATGGCCATCGCCATGTTGGCAGGACGACGTGATGCCCCGGCGCGCCGCGCAAGCAAGGCGATAGGCGAATTGTCGCAGCTTCGCCTCTTCGAAAGCATTCCCGAGGCCATTCTCGTCCATCACGCCGACGGCGTGCTGTTTGCCAATGCCGCCTGCCTGCGCATGCTGGGCGCGGGGAGCTTCGAGCAAATCGTCGGCCGCCCGATGCTGGATCGCCTGCATCCGGCCGACCGTCAGCGCATCGAGCGTAAATTCGCGGAGATCAGCGGGTCGCGAAAGCCGTGCCCGCGGGTCGAGGCGCGGCTGCTGCGATTCGACGGCTCGACCGCCGATGTCGAGGCTTCGGTCACGCCGATCGAGGGGCGCGCACCCGATGAGTTGCTGGTCGTGCTGCGCGACGTGACCGAGCGCAAGCTGCTCGAGCAGGAGCTGCGCCAGGCGCAGAAGATGGAGGCCCTGGGACAGCTGACCGGCGGCGTCGCCCATGATTTCAACAACCTGCTGGCGGTGATCACGGGCAACCTCGAGATCGCCGGCGAGCATGCCGAGGGCGTTCCCGTCCTCGATCGCGCCATCAACCGGGCCATGACGGCGGCCGAGATCGCGGCCGATCTGACCCAGCGCCTGCTGGCGTTCGCGCGCCGCCAGCCGCTGATGCCGCATCTGATCGATGTCAACAGGCTCGTCCAGGACATGCGCGACCTGCTGCGGCGTTCCCTCGGCGCCGACATCGAGATCGAAATCGTGGCTTGTCCGGATCTCTGGCAGACCAACGCCGATCGCAGCCAGCTCGAGAACTCCATCATCAATCTCGCCGTCAACGCCCGCGATGCCATGCCCGCAGGCGGCAAGCTCACGATCGAGACCGCCAACATCTATCTCGACAGCGACTATGCGCGGCGCAATCCCGGCGTAACGCCCGGCCAGTACGTGCTGCTGGAAGTCAGCGACACCGGCACCGGCATGGAGGCCGACGTAGCCGACCGCGCCTTCGAACCGTTCTTCACCACCAAGGAGGTCGATGAGGGCAGCGGTCTCGGCCTCAGCATGATCTACGGCTTCGCCCGCCAGTCGGGCGGCCACGTAAAGATCTTCAGCGCGGAGAATCACGGCACCAGCGTGTGGCTGTGCCTGCCGAGGGCGGAGACGGAGGAAACGGTGGCGGCGCCTGTCGGGGCTCCGTCGCAGCTGCCGCGCGGCCACGAGACGATCCTGGTGGTCGAGGACAATGCAGCCGTGCGCGAGGTCGTCGTCACACAGCTGGAGAGCCTGGGCTATCGGGTGATTTCCGCCGAGGACGGTCCGGCCGCCTTGCGCTTGCTGGCCGAGACCGCCGGCATCGGCCTCCTGTTCACCGATCTCGTCATGCCGAACGGCCTGAGCGGCCGCCACCTTGCCGAGGAGGTCGTGCGCATACGGCCGGGCACCCGCGTTCTCTTCACGTCGGGGTATCCGAGCTGGGCTGGCAAACTGGTGATGGAGTTCGGGCCGGGTGGGCCGCTGTTGCAAAAGCCCTACAAGAAAAAGCAGCTGGCCGAGAAGGTACGGGAAGTGCTGGACGCTCCGGCCGGCGACCCGCCGGCCGTAATTGCGGAGCCGATCGGCGCCGAACGCCCCTGAGTGGTGCCAGCCCGGGATCGCTCTCCGAGACTCGCGACTGTAAACATCAAGAGCCGATGTTCGTGATCACCACACGGCGGTTGACGCCATTGTTCGGATCGCCCGGATCGGCAAGGTCGGACTCCCCGACGCCGCTCGCTTCCAGGCGCGCCGCGTCGACGTGGAACTGGTCGATCAGATAGTCCTTCACGGACGCCGCGCGCGCCTCCGAGAGCTTGAGATTGGCGGCATCGGACCCGACCGCGTCGGTGTGGCCGACGAGACTGAATTGATAGGCCGCCAGCTGGTCCGATTGCAACGCGGCGCCCAGCTCATTGAGAACGGCCTTCGCGCTGCCCGTCAGCTTGGCCGAGCCGAATTCGAACTGGATGCGCATGTCCTTCTGGGGCGCTGCGCTCGTCTCTTCGGTCCCTTGCGTTCCCTGCGTCCCCTGGTTCGACAGGGTGAGACCGCGGGTCTTTGGCGCCAGGGCGTCGATGAAGTCCTGTTTCGTCTGGCCCTGCATGTCGTCCGCGTAGGCCGGGAGCGCGATCGGCGCGGCCATCGATGCGCCCAGGAACAGCGCCACCGCCGCAATCAACAGGCTCTTGCGTGTCATGACTAATTATCCCTCGAACAGGCCGGAGTCGCTCCGCGACGGTTGCTCGGAATCTACATCCACGGCGGGCTCGATAGCAAGTTAACGGGTGGCCGGAATCTGTGCGAGCGGTCACAGATCGGTCGGATTCGGCCGCGGCGGCTCCGATCAAGCGGGCGTGCGCGGCTGACGCGAGCGAAAGGCGTCGCTGACTCGGCGAATGGCATCGCTCAGCCGCGGCGCCACAACATTGATGTCAAAGTTGCTACTTACCCATCGCGGCGCCTTCTGAGCGAAGGTGCGGCGGAAGTTTGGTTGCTGGAGCAGGAAGGTGACGGCATTGGTAAATGAAGCGTCATTGTTCGGTTTGGTGAGCACGCCGGTCTGGCCGTTAGCCACGACATCCAGCATGGCGGAACTGCGCGGGCCGACGACGGCGAGCCCGGCCGCTTGGGCCTCGAGCACGGTCGGCGAGAATTCCTCGTCGGCGAACGGCCATAGGAAAAGGTCGCCGCAGACCAGGATTGCGGTCAAGTCCTCCGGCGTCGCCACCGCGATATGACGATCCAATCCGCGAGGCGATCCGCGAAACAGGCCATCGACCTCGGCCCGGCGGGATCCGGCGCCGGCTACGATCATCTGCCAATCGAGAGCCGAGGCCAGTACTGCCGCGCGTGCTACGACACGGAACGAATCCAGATGCGCGTCGCTCGACATCGGCCCGGCGGCGATCAGCCAGGGGACGTCCAACCTGATCCGATGCTGCCGCGACAGCGCGGCGCGGAGTGCCGCGCGGCGGCGAATCACCGAGGCGAGCCGGCTGAGGTCGATGAATGGCGGCAGCAGGACTAGACGGTCGTCTTGCTCTGGGAGCATCTGGCGAAACGATTCCGCCTGAGCGGTTGAGAACACGATCGTTGCATCCGCCCCCGCAATCGTTCGGCGGAGCCGGTCGGCGCCATCATTGGCGGAGGCCGTGCCGGCCGTCGGTATGGATGGCTGCACCAGGACGTAAGGAATTCCTAACGCTGCGCTCGCCGCCGGTCCGATCGGGTCGGCGGCATGACAGGACACGAGCGACGAAATCCAGATATCCGGGGGCGGGCGCTGTGCCGTGCGGAAGTAGTCGGTGAGCCAGGCCACTTCGGCGCTGTCGACTGGGTTCGGCTCGCCCGCCGCCGAAATCGGTCCTTCTCCGCTGGTCCGAACGGGAATGCGCGAAACATCGTGGCCGCAAGCGATGAGGGCACGCTCGATGAGATGGACGGGGCTATTGCCATCGAAAAGGGATGGATCGGTCCTCGCTCCGGGGGGCTCGTAGAACGCAACGCGCATCGTGTGCTCCTGCCGACGCTGTTCCCGGCGACCCGCAACCGTAGGCTGCGGTCATGGCCGGCGGTCAGCCAAGTTGGGCGGTGCCGTCAGCAGTTTCAAGGGATTGGCGTCACACAAATAGAGGTTGGGCGTCGACGGCGCGATAGGTTTTCGCAGCGCCAATCGCTCGGACCGGTGGTTGCCAAATTTCTGCAATGCAATTGTGTTATCGGTAAATGCATGTAGTATATGGCGAATCTTTCCCACCCGAACGGACCACCCTCATTCGTGCGGAGATCGAATGGCTACTGCTGACGTGATTCAGTTGGAGGCCCTGCTCGCACCGATCCCCGGTGACAAGCCCGTGGGCGTCGACCTTCGCGCGGACGCCAACCCGGCGTCGGACTATTTCAAGCTGAAGGACTCCCGGTTCGCAGCCCGCGCCAAAGAGCGCGAGATCGACGCCGACCCCAGCCTCGCGGCCGGCGAATTGCAGGAATGGCGCACAATCCTGGATCTGGCTCCAAAGCTGTTGGCAACGCAGTCCAAGGATCTTGAGATTGCGGCCTGGCTGGTCGAAGCCCTCCTGCGTCGCCATGGCTTCCCCGGCCTGCGCGACGGCTTCCGATTGTTGCGTGGACTGGTGGAAAAATATTGGGACGGGCTCTATCCGGTTCCCGATGAAGATGGTCTGGTGGCCAAGGTGGCGCCGGTGGCGGCGCTCAATGGCGAGGGCGCGGACGGCACGGTCATCCAGCCGATCCGCAAGAT
>JBGPEQ010000002.1:0-27559 GCA_041482855.1 Dongiaceae bacterium
GCCGAGGAGCCGATCCGCGTCGGCAACATCCTCGACAAGACCGGCGGCCTCAACATCTACAGCCTGAAGCAGATCGTCGGCGTCGCCATGGCGGTCGACGAGATCAATGCCGCCGGCGGCCTGTTGGGCCGGCCGCTCGAGCTGCATTTCTACGACTCGCAGTCGGACAACCAGTTCAACTCGCAATACGCCACCCAGGCGTTGGCGCAGGACCAGGTGAAGGTGATCCATGGCGGCATCACCAGCTCCTCGCGCGAGGTGATGCGCCCGGTGGTCCGCAAGTTCGGCGGGCTGCTGTTCTACAACTCGCTCTATGAAGGCGGCGTGTGCGACCGGCGCCACGTCTCCACCGGCATGGTGCCGGCGCAGCAGCTGGAGCCGCTGGTCGACTATGTCGTGAAGGAGCAGGGCAAGAAGAAGGGCTACATCCTGGCCGCCGACTACAACTACGGCCAGATCACCTCGAAATGGATGCAGAAGCTGATCCGCGAGGCCGGCGGCGAGGACATGGCGGTCGAGTTCTTCGCGCTCGACGTCAACAACTTCGCGCCCGTCATCGCGAAGATCCAGGCGGCCAAGCCGGACGTGGTGTGGTCGGTGCTAGTGGGCGGCTCCCACATCGCCTTCTACCGCCAGTTCGAGGCCACCATCGGCAAGAAGAACATGATGCTGGCTTCCACGACCTACGGCGTGGGCCGCGAGCAGACCGAGCTCAGCGCGCAGGAGGGTGACGGCATCATCATCGCCACCTCGTTCGTCGATTCCTTGCCGACGGCAGAGGCCAAGGCCTTCGTCGACAAGTTCCAGAAATATGCGGGGAACAATGAGTACATCGGCGAGTACGGCGAATACGGCTATCGCGGCGTCACGCTGTGGGCCGAGGCCGTGAAGAAGGCCAAGAGCGCCGAGCCCGACGACGTGATCGCCGCGCTCGACGGGGTGAGCTTCAATGGCGGCGGTGGCCTCTACACCATCGACGGCAAGACCAACCACACCACGATGGACATCCATGTCGTCAAGGGCAACGCCAGCCAGACCTTCGACGTCATCAAATCGTTCCCGCAGCGGCCGCCGAAGGACACGCAACTCGTCTGCGACCTCGTCGCCAATCCGGACGACACGACGCAATACGAGCCGAAGATCTGATCCGACGATTCCGTAGCGTAGGGGCGACCGGCCGGTCGCCCCTACCGGATTGAATCCGCATCCGATCTGCGCGAAGACGCCATGCAGCTCCTCGCCAATTACCTCTACCTGATCGGCTACTCCTTCGCGATCTTCGTCCTCATCAGCCTCGGGCTGGCCGTCATCTTCGGCATGATGCGGGTGATCAACCTGGCGCAGGGCGAGTTCATCATGCTCGGCGCCTATGCCTGCGTCGAGGCGACCAAGGCGGGACTCCCGCTGTGGCTCGCGATCATCGCCGCCGGCCTGGCCGTCGGCGCGTTCGGCATCGTCGTCGAACGGCTGATCATCCGCTTTCTCTACGGCCGCATCCTCGACACCCTGCTGGCGACCTGGGGGTTGAGCCTCTTTCTCGTCGGCGGCGTGACGATAGTCTACGGCCCGCAGAGCGAGAGCGTCGGCGCCACGCTCGGGAATTTCCAGATCGGCGACATCTCCTATTCGCGCTATACCCTGATCGTCATCTTCGTCGCCGTACTGTCGTTAGTCGGCACCTACGCGCTCTGGCGCTTCACCCGCTTCGGCCTGATCGTGCGCGGCACGATGCAGAATGCCGCCATGGCCAACGCCATGGGCATCAATACCGGCCTCGTCTACATGCTCACCTTCGGTTTCGGCTCCGCCCTCGCCGGTCTGGCCGGCGCCGTGCTGGTGCCGATCGTCGGCGCCTCGCCGCAGCTGGGGCTCTCCTATATCGCCAAGGCCTTCATCACCGTTATCGCCGGCGGGCCGCTGCCGCTCCTCGGCACCAGTGCCGCCTCGGCCGTGTTCAGCACCATCGACGGCATCATCAGCTACCATTGGAGCACGGTCGTGAGCGAGGTCGCGGTGCTGCTGATCGCCATCGTGCTGCTGCGACTGCTGCCGCTCGGCATCACCGGGCGACTGCGGCGCGGCCTGTAGCATGCGGATGGGCGTTCCCGGCCTGAGCGCGGCGGGCGAGCGGCCCGGCCTGCTGTGGTGGCTGGCGGTGGCGGTGGCGCTCACCGCGCTCATGATCCTGCCGTCCTTCCTGAACATCGCCCAGCAGTTCAACATCTCCATCGTCTTCATCCTGGCGCTGCTGGCGCTCAGCATGAGTTTCCTCTGGGGCTATGCCGGCATCCTCAGCTTCGGTCAGACCGCCTTCTTCGGCCTCGGCGGCTACGGCTTCGCCGTGCTGGCGCTGAACCTGGGCGAGACGACGTTCTCGCTGTTCGCCGCCATCCTGCTGGCGATGCTGTTCGCCGCCGTGCTCGGCTATTTCATGATCTACGGCCGCATCAGCGACATCTATCTGAGCGTCATCACCCTCGTGGTCACCCTGATCTTCGAGAAGGGGATGAAGTCGACGTCGGGCGAGCAGTATGTGATCGGCAAGGTGCGACTCAACGGCCAGAACGGCATTCCCACCGTGCCCTCGATCAAGATTCCCTGGCACACCGCCAAGGAGCTGGGCATCGACGGCGTCTTCTATCTCTCGGCCGCGCTGCTGGTGCTCGTCTACATCGGTCTGCGGCTGCTGCTGACGACGCCGTTCGGCCGCGTGCTCGTGGGCATCCGCGAGAACACGCGGCGCATCGAGCTGCTTGGCTATGACAGCCGGCGCTACAAGCTCGCGGCCTTCGTCATCTGCGGCGGTATCGCGGCGCTGGCAGGCGTGCTGTTCGCGGTCTGGAACAACTTCGTGGCGCCGGAGATGTTCGGCCTCAAGCGTGCGGCCGAGGTCATCGTCTGGGTCATCGTCGGCGGCAAAACGACGCTGGTCGGGCCCATCGCCGGCACCGCCATCGTGCAGATGCTGAAGACCAATCTCGGCTCCCAGGCGGTCGGCGAGTGGCTGCCGCTGATCCTCGGCGTCGTGCTGATGCTGGTCGTCCTACTGTTCCGCGACGGCCTGCTGCCGGGCATCGGCAGCGCCATCGCCTGGCTCTACCGGCGCGTTCGCGGGAGCGCAGCATGAACGGCGCACCGGTCCTGCAAACCCTCGGCCTGGAAAAGCGCTTCGGCGGGGTGCACGCCATCGCCGGCGTCGACTTCGCGTTGGCCGAAGGCGAGCTGCGCTGCCTGATCGGCCCCAACGGCGCCGGCAAGAGCACCTTCTTCAAGATGGTGACGGGACAGATTCCGCCCACGGCCGGCCGGATCGTGTTTGCCGGCACCGACATCACGCGCGCGGCCGCGCATGAAATCGGCCGCCTCGGCATCGGCATCAAGAACCAGGTGCCGGACGTCTTCGATGGCCTGACCGTGCGCGAGAATCTCTGGCTGGCGGCGCGGCGCGGCAACGCGATCGCCGCGACCCGGCAGATTGTCGGCGAGCTGATGGAGCGCCTGCAGCTGACTGATATCGCCCACCGCCCGGTCGGCGAGCTGGCCCATGGCCAGCGTCAATGGGTGGAGATCGGCATGGTGCTGGCGCGCCGGCCCCGTCTCGTGCTGCTCGATGAGCCGTCGGCCGGCATGAGCCTGGAAGAAACCAACCGCACCGCCGCGCTCATCCGCGAAGTCAACAAGAGCATGACCATCGTCGTCGTCGAGCACGACATGCAGTTCATCCGGCAGATCGCCACCAAGGTCACGGTCTTCCACCACGGCCAGATCTTGGTCGAGGACGCCTTCGACCGCATCATGATCAACCCGACCGTACGCGATGTCTATCTCGGACGGCAGGCTTCGGCATGACCATGCTCTCGGTCACCGACCTTACCGCCGCCTATGGACGCATCCAGATCCTCAATGGCATCTCCTTTGCCGTCGCCGAGCGCGAGTTCGTGGGCATCCTCGGCCACAACGGCATGGGCAAGACGACGCTGCTGAAGGCGCTCATCGGTGTTGTGCGCGCCACCGGCGGACAGGTGCAGTTCGAGGGCCGCGAGGTGACGGGCCTGCCAGCCCACCGGCGCGCGCGCCTGGGCATCGGCTATGTGCCGCAGGGGCGCGAAATCTTTCCAACGCTGTCGGTGTTGGAGAATCTGCGCATGGCGACTGCCGCCTTCGGGGCCGCCGATGCGGATGTCATCGATCCCGTGCTGGAGGACTTCCCGCGCCTCAAGGCGCTGCTCGACCGCCCCGGCGGCGCGCTCTCCGGCGGCGAGCAGCAGCTCCTGGCGCTGGCGCGCTGCCTGTGCGGCCGCCCGCGGCTCATCCTGCTGGACGAGCCGACCGAGGGCATCCAGCCTTCGATCATCGAGGAGATCATCGAGCGGCTGACGATGCTGCGCGAACGCCGCGGCCTCACGGTGGTGCTGGTCGAACAGAACCTCGATTTCATCCGCGCGCTCTCGCAGCGCGTGCTCATCATCCAGAAAGGCCGCATCACCCAGGAGGTGACGCCGGAGCGACTGGCCGACGCCGCCGTCGTCAGCGAGTTCATCGGCGTATCGGCAGAGGGGCCCACATCATGATGACCATCACCGCCATCATACGCGCCAAGCCGGGTCATGCCGACACGGTCAAGCGCGCCCTGCTCGCCGTCATCGACAGCGTGCGGCGCGACGAGCCCGACACGGTCAACTACTACGTCAACCAGTCGGCGGACGATCCCAATCTCTTCACGACGTTCGAGCGCTTCCGCGATCAGGCGGCGATGGAACGGCACAACAAGTCGGCCGCCGTCGCGAAGTTCGTGGAAGTCGCCGGCCCCGTTTTTGCCGACAAGGTGATCATCCACGCTTGCCACGAGTTAGCTGCGAAGTAAGGGCGAGCGCCGCTCGCCCCTACAGGCCTCATCGTTGGGTGCGTAGGGGCGACCGGCGGTCGCCCTGCAACTACCGCTTCGTCCAGTTCGTCGATTTCTCGAACGCCGCCGATGCGCGAATGGCCGACGATTCGTCGAAGTGGTTGGCGACCAGCATCATGCCGATGGGCAGGCCCTTGATCTTGCCGCAGGGAACGGTGAGCGCCGGGTGGCCGCTGACGTCGAAGGGGCAGGTGTTCTGCTGCATGTTGAGGGCGGCGTCGACATATTCCTCGCGGCTGCAATCGGGCGCCGGGATCTTCGTGGCCGGGAACGGAATCGTCGGCATGGCCAGGAGATCGTAGTCCTTGAGCACGGCGTCGTAGGACTGCTTCACCAGCGGCTTCAGGTTCTGGCCCTTGGCGTGATAGCGGCCGTGATAGAAGCGGTTGAGGTATTCGCCCAAGAGCAGCACGAGCTTGCAGGTCTCGGACATGTCGTCGGGGCGCGAGCGCCAGCCGCGCGCGAAGGCGTCGATCAGCGAGGTGGTATAGCCGCCGTTCCAATTGTTGCCGAGCGCGTTGCCCTTGATCATCATCTCGGTGGCGCCTTCGAGGATGATCGCGGTCCACACATGCGGCGCGTCGCGGTGCATTGGCACCGATACCTCCTCGACCGTGGCGCCCAGCTTCCGGAAGGACAGGATGGCGTCGCGCACCTTCTTGTCGGTCTCCTTGTCGCTGGCGCCGGGATGGCCGAAGCCTTCCTTCAGGATGCCGATCTTCATGCCTTTGACGCCCTGGTCGAGCGCCTTCATGTAATCCTGCTTCTTCGCGATGGTGGTGCGTGGGTCGAGCGGATCCTGGCCCGCGATGACCGTCAGCAGCTTGGCCAGGTTCTCCGTGCTGTTGCAGATCGGGCCGCAGTGATCGAGGGCGTAGGAGATCGGCATGGCGCCCGTCAGCGGCACCAGCCCCCAGGTCGGTTTCAGGCCGTAGACGCCGCACCAGCAGGAGGGCGTGCGAATGGAGCCGCCCTGGTCGCCGCCAAGGGCCATCTCGACATCGCCGGCCGCCACCGCCGCCGCGCTGCCGCCGGACGAGCCGCCGGTCGAATGGATGGGGTTGTGCGGGTTGCGGATCGGCCCGGTGACGCAGGTGTGGCTGCCGGCCGAAAAGCACAGGTCCTCGCAGGCCGCCTTGCCCGCGATGATGCCGCCGGCGTCGAGGATGCGCGTCACCACGGTGGCGTCGACATCGGGCACGTAGCCTTCGAGTACGCGCGAGCCGTTCGCCATGGGCACGCCGGCGACGCAGATGTTGTCCTTCACGGCGACGCGCTTGCCCGCGAGCAGACCCTTCGAAGCACCCTTGATCTCGCATTTCCAGTACCAGGCGTTGTAGGGGTTCTCCTTGGCGTCGGGCCGATAGCCGGAATCGCGCGGATACCTGACCGCCGGCCTGGGCTCCACCAGTTCGTCGACGCGGGCGTAGGACGCCATGGTCCCGGCCATGATGCCCCGGAACGATTTGGCGTCATCGACGGTCAGGTGCAGGCCGAACGAGTCGGCGATGTCGAGGATCTGCTCGACGGTTGGCGTGCGCGCCGAAATGGTCATGATGCCTCCCCAGCCTTGTCTTATGGTCGTTGGAACCGACCTTGCACGATCATGGCGGGCGGCACTCTAGGGCGTCGGCCGATGTTTGGCGAGAGCCGCTCCCGCGCCGCCATTGACGCCCGCAATGGCCTGCGGTCTACTGCCGGCAGTGTTGTCCCATAACAATGAACTGGGAGGTTTTATCATGGACAATCCGGGACTGATGCGCGTGCGTTCGATGACGACTCTGTCGCGACGCGACGCGATGAAGGGAGCGGCCGCGCTCGGCACGCTGGCGGCGACCGGCCTGAGCAGTCGCAAGGCCTCGGCCGCTACGACTGTCACCATGTTCGGTTGGCAGGACTACGACGCCGGCCTGCGGATCGGCGACTTTCTCAGCAAGAACGACATCCAGCTGAACTTCACGACGATCGGCAGCAACGACGAGATCATCAGCCGGCTGGCCGCCGGCGGCGCCGGGCAGATCGACATCGTCAATCCCTACATGGGCTACATCCCGTTCATGGCGGCGGGGGACCTGATCGAGCCCATCGATGAATCGCTGGTCCCGAATCTGAAGGATGTACCAGAGGTATTCCGCAACGATTCGAACGTCATCGTCGACGGAAAGCGCTACTCCGTGCCGTTCACCTGGGGCTCCGCGCCGATGGCCTACGATCCGGCGGTTATCCCGACGGCGCCCGAGTCGTGGATGGACATCTTCAAGCCGGAATACAAGGGCAAGGTCGGCATGTGCGACGATCCCATCGGCAACCAGATGCTGGCCGCCATCCTCGCGACCGACGCCAAGGTGCCGACCCTTCTGACGCAGGACCAGCTGAACCAGGCGACGGAATTCTTGATCAAGCTGAAGAAGGATCACGTGCGCCAGCTGGCGGTCAGCTGGGGCGATCTGGCCAACGCGATGGGCCGCAGCGAGATCGTCATCACCTTCAGCGGCGGCGAGTTCATGAAGAAGTTCGTCGGCGATGCCGGCAAGAAGATCGAGCTCGTCTATCCGAAGGAAGGCACCTTCGCATGGTTCGACAGCTTCTGTATCGCCAAGGGTGCGCCCAGCCGCGAGGCCGCGCACAAATGCGCCAACCAGGCCCTCTCCGTCGAGGGCCAGGTCGCGCTGACCGAGAAGAACTACCAAGGGATCATGGTGAAGGAGGCGATCGACAAGCTGTCGCCGGAACTTCGCGGGCTGTATCCCTACGACAATCTCGCCGAGTTCCAGAAGAAGGCGAAGTTCTTCCCGATGCCGCCGCTCAAGGCGGATGGCGTGCATGCCAGCTACGACGATTGGAACGCCGCATACCAGAGGTTCAAGGCGGCGTGATCTGTTCTCTTGTAGGGGCGGGTTGAAACCCGCCCCTACCGAACGCGCGTGTCCAACCTCACCGGAAAGATTGCTTTCATCACCGGCGCCGCGTCCGGCATCGGCCGTGCCGGCGCACGCGCCTTTGCGGCTGCCGGAGCGATGGTCGTCGTCGCCGACCTCAACGAGAAGAACGGGCGGGCTGTCGTCGCCGAATTGGGCGCCGACAAGGCCGTCTTCCAGCCGCTCGACGTGCGCAGCAGCGAGCAGGTGCAGGCCGCCGTCACGGAGGCGGTGCGCCGCTTCGGCCGCATCGACGCGCTGTTTCATAACGCCATGAACGTACCCCTGGTCAACCGCGACGACAACCGCGCGACTGAGCTGTCCGAAGGCATCTGGCGCGAGATCATCGATCTCGTGCTCACCGGCACGTTCCTGTGCTGCAAATATGTCGGGCAGCAGATGCTGAAGCAGCGCTCGGGCTCGCTGATCCTGACGGCGACGACCGACGCCCTCATCGGCCAGGCCGGCATCGACGCCTATACGGCTGCCAAGGGCGGCGTCGTCGCGCTGACACGGTCGCTCGCCGCCGGCCTTTCGCCCGAAGGCATCCGCGTCAATGCCATCTGCCCCGGGTTCGTCGAGACGCCGCATCAGGCGCCGTTCATGAGCGATCCCGCCGAACGCCGCAAGATCGAGGACCTGCATCTGATGGGCATCCTGCAGCCGGAGGAGATCGCCGATTTCGCCGTCTACCTCGCCAGCGACAAGGCCAAACGCATGACCGGCGGCATCCATGTCGTCGATTCCGGCTACACCGCCTTCAAGGGCCGGATGGACATCAAGGCGACCGTGGCCCGCTGATGCGCGAGCACCGCATGACAGCGTTGTTGCTGGCGCCGGCGATGGCGATCTTCGCTGTCTTGTTCGTCGTGCCGCTCGCCTACTTCTTCGTCATCAGCTTCTGGCGCAAGGTGCTGTTCGCGATGCAGCCGGACTTCACCTTCGCCAACTACGGTCAGGTGTACGACCAGCATTCGGCGACGCTGGTCTTCACCCTGGGCCTGGCGTTCGTCGTCGCCGCGCTGACCACGGCGCTCGGCTTCGTCTACGCCTACCTCATCCGCTTCAAGGCCGGCCGCTGGGGGCCGGCGCTGCTGTTCATCGCGCTCATCACGCTGTTCGGCGGCTATCTCGTGAAGATCTATGCCTGGATGACGATCCTTGGCATCAAAGGCGTGCTGAACTCGGCGCTGCTGGCGCTCGGCGTGATCGACGAGCCGCTGCCGTGGCTCTACTACAATGCCGGCGCCGTCGTCGTGACATTGGTGAACTTTTCGCTCCCGCTCGCCATCCTGCCGATCTATGCCTCCATGCGCGGCATCACCGACATCGAGCTGGAAGCCGCGCGCGATCTCGGCGCCGGTGGCTGGCGCAGCTTTTCCGACATCGTCGTGCCGCGCTCGCATGTCGGCACCACGGCCGGTTTCGGCCTCTGCTTTCTGCTTGCCGGCGGCGATTATCTGACGCCGCAGCTGGTCGGCGGCAAGGTCAACATGATCGGCGTCCAGATCGCTAACCAGTTCGGCCAAGCCTTCAACTGGCCGATGGGCGCGGCCATGTCGTTCGTCACGCTCGGCCTGTCGTCCGCCGTGGCGCTCCTCACGATCTACCTGTTCTCGCAATGGCGGCCGCGATGAATGGTCTATCAGGTATCGTCTGGCGCGGGATCGCCGGAGTCTTTGTGGTGTTCCTTCTGTCGCCGTTGGTCCTGGTCATACTGTTTTCATTCACGAGCCGGGCGCAATCCGCGTTTCCGATCGAGGCACTCTCGCTGCGCTGGTGGGACGCGATGGTCGCCGATCCAAGATTCTGGGGAGCACTATGGAACAGTCTGGTCATCAGCGGAACCGTCGGCGTCCTGTCCGCGATCATCGGCACCATGGCAGCCATGGGCCTGGCGCGGATGGAGCCGCGCCGGGCGCGTCCAGCGGTGGCGGTGCTGTGCCTGCCGCTCATGGTGCCGCCGCTCGTTTTAGGCGTGACTCTGCTCACCTTCTATTCCAGGGCCCATTTCCCCATGGGGCGCCAGACCGTCATCATGAGCCATCTCCTGTTCACGTTGCCGTTTGTCGTGCTTGTGGTGTATGCGCGGCTGCGCAATTTCGACTTTCGCGTCGTCGAGAGCGCGCGTGATCTCGGCGCCTCGCCGCTGCGCGCCTTCTTCACGGTGACGCTGCCGATCATCCGGGCGACCGTCATCGGCGCTGCCCTCATTGCCATGTCGCTCTCGCTCGACGACTTCGTCATCACCTTCTTCACGATCAGTGGCGGCCAGACGCTGCCGGTCTTCGTGTTCGGCATGATCAGGGCGGCATTGACCCCCATGGCCAATGCAATCGGCACGCTCATTCTGATAATGACGATCGGCACCACCCTCGTCGCTCTCTGGCTGACACGCTATCGAGGTTGATCCGGATGCCTGCGCCCGTCACCGTCTTCGACACGCCGGAACAGCTGGGTTGGACGCTCGCCGGCGAGATCCTCGACCGCGCGCGTGCAGCGCTGCGCCGGCGCCGCCGCTTCCTGTTGGGTTGCCCGAGCGGCCGCACGCCGCGCCCCATCTATCAAGCGCTGGCGCGCCGCGCCGCCGAGGCCAACGACAACCTCTCGCACGTCGTCATCGTGATGATGGATGAGTATCTGAATACGGATGGCAAGGGCGGCCTCGTCACCTGTCCCATGAATTCGCACTACAGCTGTCTCGGTTTCGCCTTCCGCGAGATTCAGGCGCCGGTCAATCAGGAGTTGCCGGCCGATGCCTGCATCGTCGACCACCATATCTGGATCCCCGATCCCGCCGACCCCGCGGAATACGACGCGCGTCTGACCGACGCCGGGGGCGTCGACCTGTTCCTCATGGCGAGCGGCGCCTCCGACGGGCATGTCGCCTTCAACCCGCCGGGATCGCCGGTCGATGGCGGCACGAGCATCGTCGCGCTGGCCGAAGAGACCCGGCAGGACAACCTCTCGACCTTCCCGCAGTTCAAGAGTCTGGCGGAGGTGCCGACCCACGGCGTATCGGTTGGGCTCGGCACGATCGCGCGCCTGTCGCAGGAAGCGATCCTCGTCATGCACGGCGCCGGCAAGCGCGAGTCGGCGCGGCGCGTGCAGGCGACGTCGGGATTCGATCCGGATTGGCCGGCCACGCTCATCCATGAGTGCCGGCGCGGCCGCGTCTACCTCGACAAGGCGGCCGCCGCTCCATGACGGGCGGCGCCGGCGCGGGCGTCCTCGGCATCGACGTCGGCGGCACCAAGATCGCCGCCGGCGTCGTCGATCCCGCGACCGGCGCGATCCTCGCCCGCGAAACCATTGCGACCGAGGCGGCGCGCGGCGGGTCGGCGATCCTCGACGATACGATCAGTCTCGCGCGCCGTCTGATCGGAGCGGCCAAGGTGCGAGTGGACCGCATCGGCCTCGGCGTCCCGCAGCTGGTGGACAATGCGGGCCGCATCCGCAGCGCCTACAACTTCGACTGGACCGATCTCCCGGTACGCGAGCGCCTATCGACACTCGCTCCGACCACGATCGAGTCGGACGTGCGCGCGGCGGCGCGGGCCGAGGCGAGATTCGGCGCCGGCCAGGGGCGGTGCATTTTCGTCTACGTCACCATCGGGACCGGCCTCAGCTACTGCCTGGTCATCGAAGGCCGACCGCATGCGGGCGCCAACGGCTTCGCCATCCATTTCGCCTCGAGCGCGCTTCATGTCCCCTGCGAAGCCTGCGGGCACATCAATGCCCCGGTCCTCGAGGAGATCGCGTCCGGCCCTGCGATCAGCGCCGCCTACGCCCGCCGCACGGGTCGCAGCATCGGTGCAGCCGACCTGTTGGCTGCGGCAACTTCCGGCGACGCGGCCGCCAGCGACATCCTGACCGCGGCCGCCCGCCAGCTCGGTCCGCTCGTCGCCCTCGTCGTGAACATGCTCGATCCCCAGGCGATCGTGCTCGGCGGCGGCCTCGGCCTCGCCGCCGGACCATATCGGGACCAACTGATCGCCTCGACGCGCGCCCACATCTGGGCCGAGGCCTGCCGCGACCTGCCGATCCTGCCGGCCGCGCTCGGCGTCGATGCCGGCCTCGTCGGCGCGGCGTTGGCGGCCTGTGAGTGATCGGCGCCTTCCCGGACCGCCGCGCCGTGTGGCAGGGGGTTAGTGTGGACGCCGGCGCGCGGCCAGGCCCGCAGCACTAGAATGAGGGGTCGCCCCGATGGGTCATGATTCTGTATGGTCCCACTGGGAGGGTGGCCGCGATGCCGAAGAAGGAGGCCGTCAATACGAGCGCTTTCAACCAGAAGGCTCAGCTTCCGTTCCAATTGCGACTTAAGGATTTTGAAATCGCGATGCAGGACGTGTACGATTTCTTCTATGACGTAAATCTCCTGTTTCAGAAGAAGGGCCTTCCACGGCTCGAGGAGAATCTTCGCCCCGCGATCATGTCCGGCGTGCTGTCGGACATGTTGACGGCCAGTATGGCGAAGCACTCCCGGTCATTGGTGCAGAACCGGTATTTCAACGGCCACCCGGATCTTATCGTGACCGGCCGCTACCCAAAGAATTCCGTAAAGTCGGGTAGCGACGGTGTCGAGATAAAGAGCACCAGGAAAGCGGGAGGCGCCGTCGATACGCATGGGGCGCGCGAGCAGTGGATGTGCGTTTTCGTGTATGAAACCGATAGTGAGACGGAGCCAGCAGAGGACCGCAAACCTATGCGGTTCACGGAAGTCTATCTGGCGCATGTGACGCCTGCGGACTTCAGGAAGAATGAACGTGGCGAACTGGGTACGCGGACTGCCACGGTTGACAAGGCTGGCTTGCAAAAGATGCGGTCAAATTGGGTCTATAAACTGAAGTGACGCGAGTTTGACGATCGCCTTTGCTGCCACTTTTACATACTCCGGGTCCGATTCGATCCCGATGCTAGGGTAGCCAATGGCGCTGGCCGCCGCGAGCGTTGACCCCGATCCGGCGAAAGGATCGAGAATCACGCCATCGCCCAGGGGAAGCGCTGCTCGCACGACTCTGCGCAGGAAATCTTGAGGCTTCAGCGATGGATGCGGCGCAATCTTCCGCTCGCGTTGCGGCGTTGGGGCGGACTTGATCACGTCGCCGAATGGCTTGCCCGCTGAGGGCCGACGAAACCCGCCGGTTTTCCAGCGGCGTAGGTTGTCCTGAACGCGCCCATCGATGGGGCGGCGGAGAACCACCCACGGCTCCCACATCGAACGCGGCATTACACTGACGCCGTCAAACTCATGATGGGCGTTCTTCGGCCGGTCGCCACCACGCATAGTCATCGTCAATCGGATGATACTGCCGCGCAGCTCCAAGCCGGCTTCAGACATTGCTGACGCGACGATGTGCGATAGGAGAGGGTTGCTGGCAACGACAATGTTGGCTCCAGGGACAGTTACCCTAGCCAAATGCATGCCCAGCCGCTTAAAGAACGCATAGAGTTTCTTCAGATCTGCGTCACTCAGGACGGTGAAGCGTGGAAGTGGCGATCGTCGGTGTCCATCGAAGGACGGAGGAATCCGCCACACGCCGCCCTTACCGTTTCTGAGCTTGCTCTGCTCTTTTTCGGTATATTCAACAAGGCCGTAGGGAGGATCTGTTACAACGGCGTGGATTGAGGCCGGCTCACGCGCCGCCAACCACTCGAAGCAGTCGGCTTGGAAGAGCTTCGCATCGCCCTCGGAGACGACAGGATCAGAAACGATCGTGTGACCGTTCTCATTGCCTTGCCAGATGACAGGATCGATAACGATACTGCGAGTGCCGGCCTGATCGTTCGTTGACAGCCGGTATCGGCCCCGACCGGTACGCTCGAAAATGCCTGGAACGTTGAGGTTCAGGTACGAACGGACTGATGAGGGCGAGACTTCGCCCACCCGCATCGCGACAGCCTGACGAATCTCTGACGTCGACGCCTCACAACCTATGGTAGAAAGATATTCGACGATCGAATCTCGTATGTTTCCCGGCGCACGTGCCATATGGGGTCTCCAAAAAACCGATTCCCTTATAACGTGCAAGACGTCTGGACGTCAAATTGATTTCACCTTTAGCGCGCCCGCACTACGGACCATCACGTTGCTGGTTGGCAGCGATCCCCGCATTCGTCTAATGTGTCGCAGCCCATAGAAGGCAACGCGTTGCCGATCCAGAGGCCGCGGAGAGTAGGCGAAATTGGGAGGCCAAGCCGTCGACCATGTCCGATCTCGTCGTGACCGGTCTGAGCAAGAGTTACGGTCCCGTTGCGGCGCTGCGCGGGATCGGCTTGTCGGTTGCGGCCGGCGAGTTCTTCGTCGTGCTCGGCCCGAGCGCGGCCGGCAAGACCACGCTGCTCCGCAGCATTGCGGGGCTGGAGCGGCCCGAGGCTGGCCGCATCGTGTTCGGCGGCCAGGACCTCACCGATCGTCCCGTCCGCGGCCGCGACATGGCGATGATCTTCCAGACTTTCGCGCTCTATCCGCACCTCACCATCACTGACAACCTCGCCTATCCGCTGCGCGAAGCCGGCGTGGCCGCCGGCGAGATCGCCCGGCGCGTCGGCGAGATGGCCGAGCAATTGCGGATCGGCCATGTGCTCCGGCGCAAGCCGGCCACGCTCAGCGGCGGCGAGCAGCAGCGCGTCGCCATCGGCCGCGCCCTGATCCGGCGGCCGAAGTTGCTGCTGCTGGACGAGCCGCTGACCAATCTGGACGCCAAGCTTCGTCACGAGACCCGCGCCGAATTCAAGCGCCTGCACCGCGAACTCGGCATGACCATGCTCTACGCCACCCCCGACCAGCTGGAAGCGCTCTCCATGGGCGAGCGCATTGCGACGCTGCGGGCGGGCGAGATCGTCCAGGTCGGCACGCCGCGCGATCTCTATGCTTCGCCGGCCGATCGGTTCGTGGCGACGCTCGTGGGGGCGCCCGCCATGAACCTGCTGCCGGCGACCCTGCACCATGCGGCGGACGGCCCGGTCGCTAAGCTGCCGTTCCTCGATCTGCCGCTTGCGCATCGTCGACAGGCAGCTGATTATCCGGCAGGTGCCGAGTTGTTGATCGGCATTCGTCCTCACGATCTCGCTCCGGCGCGCCAACCGCCGCGCGGACCGGCCTTTCGCGGACAAGTGCGCTTGACGGAACCGCTCGGTGACGTCACCGTGATCGACGTTGGCGTCGGCGAAGCGGTCCTGAAGATGGTGCTGCCGGAGGATCTGGCACTTGTCTACAAATTAGGCAGTCCTATCGATGTGGAGGTGCCATTGGCTGACACGCATCTCTTCTTGCGGGAGACCGGCGTGGCGATCCGGTAACGGGATCGGGCAAAACACGAAAGTTGCAAATTTGATACCGGCAACGTCTGTTGGGGACGAGAATCAAGGGAGGGAATCACGATGAAGATTGGCTCGCGCACGATCGGCTTGCTCGTTTTGATAGCGATCGTGGTTGTAGGCTTCGGCTACTATTTCTATAACCGCGCACCTGAGAAAGTTGCGATGGCACCAGCGCCGGCGCCAGCGACAGCGCCTGAGACCATCGTGCTGAAGATGGCCGTGCCGGATTGGCCACCGACGCACATCATGAAGGATCTGGCCGACAAGTACTACAAGGCGCCCAGCGGCAATCACGTCACGCTGGAGCCCGATTTCATTCCGTGGGGGAACTACTACGAGCGTCTGGCCGCGTCTCTCACCTCGGGCGAGAAGAAATACCAGATGGCGGTGTCTGACAGCCAGTGGCTCGGCGCCTTCATCGAGGGTGGCTACTACCTGAAACTCGACAAATTCATCGATGCAGATCCGGATCTGCAGGCGATCTTCAAGGACCTGCATCCCAACCTGGTCAACGCCTATTCGACCTATCCGTACAAGTCGAACAACCACTACGGCTTCCCGCAGATGCCGGACGTGATCATCAACTATTACCGCAAGGACGTCTTCTGCAACGATGAGGAGCAGGCCAATTTCAAGGCCAAGTATGGCTACAAGCTGCCCTGCACGCCCGATGAAATGGACAACACCGACTGGGGCATGTTCAAGGACTACGGCGAATTCTTCCGCCGCAAGGCCGGCGACAAGCTGGCCGGCCAAACCCTGACCGATGACTTCTATGGCATCGCCTATCAGTCAGGCAAAGGCTACGACTTCTCGACAAGCCAAGTTGATGTATTCCTGTGGCAGGAGGGTGCCGACATCTGGGATGAGACCAAGGCACCCAAAGGTCACGCGGTGGGTCAGGTGAACTCCGACGCCGCCGTAAAGGCTTTCGAGCACTATCTGTCTTTGCAGCAGTATATGCCACCCGTCGTCAAGACCGGCGGCATGGACATCTTCAAGACCGACGAGCTGTTCCGCGAAGGCAAAGTCGCCGTCAATCTTGAGTGGATCGGCTTCGCCGAATCATCCATCAATCCGCAGACATCAAAGGTTGCCGACAAGATCGCCTTCGCTCAGATGCCCGGCACCAAGGGAGCCGACGGCAAACTGATCCGCTGGTCCAACATCGGCGGCCAGCCCTTCATCATCACCACTTGGAACAACGACACGGTGACCAAGGAAGCCATCGACTTCTGCAAGTGGTGGCTGTCGAAGGACATGCAGATCAAGTTCGCGCAGGCCGGCGGCCAGAGCGGGTTGAAGAGCGTCTACGGCACGCCCGAATACCTGACGTTCCGGCCGTGGAACCGCGCCTTCGGCCCCAGCCTCGACTGGCAGAAGGACTTGTGGCATGTGCCGCCGTTCTTCGAGCTTCTGGTCGAGCAGCAGGAGCAGTACGACAAGGCCATCACCGGCCAGCAGACCGCCAAACAGACTCTGGACACGATCGCCACCTTCCAGGAAAAGCTGCTGAAGGAGAGCGGTCTGATCGAGTAGTCGCGTCGACGTCCGCGCCGAACAGGCGTGGGCACGCGCGCGACGGGCCCCACGCCCGCTTCATCCCGCGAGGGACGGGACTCCGCCACCGGAGCACCCGGCTCCCTTGCGGGAGGCGGCTTGGGGAGGGAAGCGACGCACGGCGCTTAGATAACAGGCATTGGTCACAATTCACTCGATGTCGGCAGCGGCGGCCTCATCGCAACCGGCAAGCTGGTTGCAGCCCTCCTGGTCAAACTGGCGGATGGCGTTGTTGCTGGCCATCCTGGTGATCCCGGGGTCGATGTTCGCGCTGCCGCCGGCGACCGCTCTCTGGGTCGGCCTGGCTGCCGCCGCGCTCGTCGGGTTGACGGCAGTGGTCAGCGCCTGGGGCCGGCGCCACGGCGCGCTGCACGTGGCGCCCGCCAACGCCCTGCTGTTTCTCATGAACATCTTCCCGCTGATGTGGTCGTTCGGCCTCAGCTTCTTCAACTACCGCGCCAATCGGATGGCGCCGCCGACCTTCGTAGGCTTCGACAATTACGCGCGGGTGCTGACCGACCCCGACGTCTGGAACCGGCTGCAGACGACGGCGCTGTTCGTCGTGTTCACGGTCAGCACCCAGATGATCGTCGGATTTCTGCTGGCGCTGCTGTTCGAGAAAGAGTTTCCCGGCCGGCGCGTCCTCTTGATGCTCGTGCTGACGCCGATGATGCTGTCATTCGTCGCCGTCGGGGCCTTCTTCCGCTACTACTACGAGCCGACCTTCGGCCTGCTCAGCCAGGCCGTGCGCGTCTTCACGGGACAGCCGCTGATCGCCCTGCAAACGCCGGCCGGCGCCACGGCCGCAATCATCTTCGCTGACGCCTGGATGTGGTCGCCGTTCGTGATGCTGCTGGTGTTGGCGGGGCTCGTCAGCGTGCCGAAATATCTCTATGAGGCAGCGGCGATCGATCGCGCCTCCTGGTGGCGACGCTTCTGGACCATCACCTTTCCCTATATTCGCGGTCTGCTGCTGCTGGCGCTGCTGTTCCGCACCATCGAGGCGTTCAAACTCTTCGACGTGGTCTATTTGATCACCGAGGGCGGCCCGGGCACCTCGACCGAGACCATCGCCGTCTTCGTCTACCGCATGGCCTTCCAGTACTTCAAGACCAGCCAATCCTCGGCCCTCGCCTATATCCTGCTGTTCGTGGTGATCGTGCTGACGAATCTCTACCTCTACTTCGTCAACCGCCGGAACCGGGAGGTCTGAGATGCGCCGCGGCAGCCACGGAATCGGCAAGGCCGGCGGCGCTTGGACGACGCTGAGCGGGGCGATCGCGTTCATCTACTTCTTCCCGGTCCTCTGGATCATCCTGACCGCCTTCAAATCGCTGAACGACGCGCTGGCCATTCCGCCCAAGTTTTTTCCGTTTCCAATTCCTGGGCTCTCGGACGACTACAGCTTCACGCCGACACTGGAGAATTTCTTCAGCGTGTTCAGTCGCGCCTATAGCCAGGGCGCCGAAGCGGTCAACACCGGCTTCGATCTTTTCTTCTTCAACTCGATCTTCATCGCGGGCCTGAGCGTGTTGTTGGCGCTCATCATCGGCACGGTGGCCGCCTACGGCTTCTCGCGCTATCCGCTCAAGGGCAACGACACCTATCTCTTCGTCATCCTGTCGACGCGGATGCTGCCGCCGATCATCGTGATCATCCCGATCTTCCTGATGTTTCGCGTGACCGGCCTGTCCGGGACCTATTCCGGCATCATCCTGCTCTACGCCGCCTTCAATCTTCCCTTCACCGTCTGGATGATGAAGAGCTTCTTCGACGAGTTGGCGCGCGACGTCGAGGACGCCGCCCGCATGGACGGCAGCTCGGAATGGCGCATCTTCTTCCGCATCTGCCTGCCGCAGGTGAAGGCCGGCCTGGCCGCCACCGCCGTCTTCGGCCTCATCCTCACCTGGAACGAGTTCCTGTTCGCGCTGCTGCTGTCGGGCGTCGAGACGCGCACCGTGCCGGTGGCCATGGCCCAGACCATCGGCGGCGACATCGGCGTGCGCTGGGGCCTGCTGGCGGCGATCGAGACGCTCTTCCTCGTGCCAGTTATCGTCGTGACGTTCCTCTTGCAGCATCATCTCCTGCGCGGCGTCACCTTCGGCACGATCAAGCGGTGAGCTGATGTCGACGATCGCGCTCGAGAAGGTATCGAAGGTGTTCGGCGATCTCACCGCCGTCGACCAGGTCGACCTCGATGTTGCCGCCGGCGAGGTCGTCTGCCTACTCGGACCGTCCGGCTGCGGTAAGACCACGACTCTCCGCATGATCGCCGGCCTCGAATATCCGAGCGCCGGCGACGTCCACATCGCCGGCCGGCGCGTCAATCACCTGGCGCCCCGCGACCGCAACGTCGCCATGGTGTTCCAGTTCTATGCGCTCTATCCCACGCTCACGGTCGCTGAGAATCTGGCCTACCCGCTGCACGCCGAGCGGATGGCCGCGTCAGAGATCGCCGAGCGCGTGCGGCGCGTCAGTGCGACGCTCCATCTCGACGATGTGCTCGCGCGGCGGCCGGGCCAGCTGGCCGAAGGCGAGCGCCAGCGCGTCGCCGTCGGCCGCGCCATCGTGCGCGATCCCAGCTGCTTCCTGTTCGACGAGCCGCTCTCCCGCCTCGACGTCCAGCTGCGCGAGAAGATGCGCGGGCAGATCAAGGAAGTGCTGGCCGGCCTCAACAAGGCGACGGTGATCGTCACCCACGACCAGCTGGAGGCCCTGACCATGGCCGACCGCATCGCCGTCATGCGCGACGGCCTCATCGAGCAATGCGCCAGCCCGCACGATATCTTCGCCCGGCCGGCCAACCTGTTCGTGGCCGGCTTCATCGGCACGCCGCAGATGAATTTGATCCCGGCAATCCTCGACGGAACGGTCGACTGCGGCGTGCGCCAGGCCGGCACCGGCGGGAACACGCGCTTCCGCCTCGACAGCGAATCGATTGCTCTTGCCGTCGACCCGGCAGTCGGCCGCCTGCCTCCGGGCAGCAACGTCACCCTGGGTATCCGGCCGCGGAGCATCGACCTGATCGGCGAGTCGCAAGCGGACTCCCTGACGGCAGAGGTCGATTTGGTCGAGCCGATGGGCGCCGAGACCCTGTTGCATGTAATCGGGCCGGGCCGCGAGCTGCGCGTCATGGTCGATCATCATGTGAATGCCCGCGTCGGCGAGCGGCTGCATCTGCGCTTCAAGCCGGGCCAGACCCATGTCTTCGACGGCAACGAACGGCGGGTGGGCGCATGAGCGAGCCAGGCATCACAGGCCGTGCCCCGGCAGACCGCGCCGGCATGACCGCGCGCCAGGCCTGGATCGTCGAATGGTCGATCATCGGCCTCTGCATCCTGGCCCTGGTGCTGGTGTTTCAGCCGTTCTGGCTGCCGCTCTACAGCGTCGGCGCCGGCCTGGTGGTGCTGGGCGGCCTGGCCTTCAACCTGGTGCCGCTCTGCCGTCCCGGCGTCACCGCGAAAGCATTGATCAGGGCGGGCCTCGTCGTGTTGATCCTGCTGCTGGTCGTCGCCGCCCTCGCCATCGGAGCGGCCTATCTGTACGGGGTCTATCTGAAGTCGCAGTAAGCCGCGGCTCGGTTCAAAAGGTCTGCGGCATCGCGACCCAGGCGCCACCCTGCGCGCCCGATTGCAGTGCCGCCTCGACGAAGGCAACGCCGCGTACGCCGTCCTCGGCCGTCGGCGCCAATAGCGCCAGCGGATCGGGCGCCGCGCCGGAATGCCGCGCCGTCAGAATGTCCGCATAGTCGCGGTAGAGGGTAGCGAAGGCCTCGTAGTAGCCCTCGGGCAGACCGGCGACCAGGCGGGTCGCCCGCTTGGAGGCCGCCGACAGGCCGCTGCCGCCGCGCACGATGTTGCGCACGGCTTCGCCCTGCAGCGCGAGACGCATCTGGTCCGGCTCGCTCTGGTCCCAGGCGAGATGGCCACGTTCGCCATAGACGCGCAGCCGCAGGCCGACCTGCTCGCCGGCCGCCACCATGGAGACCCACATCGCGCCGCGCGCGCCGTTGTCGAGGCGCAGGCTGATCTGGGCGTTATCCTCCAGCCGCCGCCCCGGCACCATGATCGCGAGATCGGCCGACAGTGCGTCTATCCGGCGTTGCGTCACGAACTCGGCCAGGTGGAAGCAATGGGTGCCGAGGTCGGCCGTCACGAAAGAAGGACCCGCCTGGATGGGATCGGTGCGCCAGCGCGCCTGCTTGCTCTCGCTCTCGGCCAGCGTCGACAGCCATCCCAGCGCAAACTCGACCTGCACCACGCGCACGGCGCCAAGCGTCCCGGCCTCGATCAGCGCGCGCGCCTCGCGCATCAGCGGATAGGCGGAGTAGTTGTAGGTGACGCCGAGGAAGCGGCCGGTGCGGCGGACGGTCTCCAGCAGGTCCTTCGCCTCAGTCAGGTTCGCCGCCAGTGGTTTGTCGCAGATGACGTCGATGCCGGCCTCGAGGAACGCCTTGCAGATGGCGTGGTGCGACACATTGGGGGTGACGACGCTGACGACTTCCGCGCCGTCGGGCCGGGTCGCCTCGGCCTGCGCCATGCCGCGATAGTCGGTGTAGCAGCGCGTGGGATCGAGCCGCAGATCGCGCCCGGATTCGATGGCACGGTAGGGATCGAGACTGAGGGCGCCGGCCACCAGCTCGTAGCGGTCGTCGATACGGGCGGCGACGCGATGCGCCTCGCCGATGAAGGCGCCCCGCCCGCCGCCGACCATGCCGAGGCGCAGGCGGCGTGAAAAAGGGGACATTCTACTTTTCCCTTCCCAGCCTGTCTGCGCGCTGCGGCCGTCCGAGGCTGCGGGAAAAGTAGAATGTCCCCTTTTTCACGCCCGACGGTGGGCGCTATTCGGCGGCGACCTGGGCCGCCTTCGCCCGCTTGCGCGGCTCCTTGTGGAAGGCGCCATCCTTCATGATCGCGAGCAGGCGGTCCTTGTCGCGGAGTATCCTGACGTCGGCGAGCGGATTGCCGTCGACCAGCAGGACGTCGGCGAGATAGCCGACCTTGATCTGGCCGAGCTCATTGCCCATGCCCATGATCTCGCCGCCGAGCTTGGTGGCGGCGATGATGGCGTCCATCGGCTTGTAGTCGAGCAGCTTCACGAAATGCTCGATGTCGCGCGCGTTGGTGCCGATCGGGTTCCAGGCGAAGCCGTAGTCGCCGCCGGGCAGGATGCGCAGGCCGCGCTTCCTCAGCTTCTTCATGTTCTCGATGCACATGTCGAGCTCTCGCTTGAAGTAGATGGCGACGGGGTGGCTGCTATCGATGCCGTAGCCGGAGCCTTCGCCGACGGCGGTCGCGTACATGATGCCCATGGCCGGCGCGATGAAGATACGGCTTTTGTGCGCCTCCAGCATGTCCAGCGCCTCGGCGTCGGAGAGCGTGCAGTGATAGAGCACGTCGACGCCGTGGCGGAGCGCCATCTTCACGCTCTCGGCGGAGCGGCAATGGGCGGCGAGCGTCTTGCCGCGGGATTTCGCGACCTCGGCGACCGCCGCCACTTCCGCGTCGTTCATCACGGTCTGGTGGGCCCGCGCGAACGGAATGAACTCGTCGCCGGACGGATTGATCTTGAGGGTATCGACGCCCTCGCGGCACATCTCGCGCGCGACCTTGCGGAACTCGTCGGGGCCGTCGCAGGTGATGGCGAAGGTCTCGCGATACATGTGCGCGCGCCGGACGTCGCCGAGGCCGCCGGTGACCGTCAGCTCGGGGCTGGCCGCGCGCATGCGCGGGCCGGGAATCTCGCCGGCGTCGATGGCGTTGCGGATGACGACATCGAGGCGCGCCTTGGCCGCGGCGGCGCTGAAGATCGCCGTGAAGCCCTGGTCGAGCATCACCTTGGCGTATTTCATCGTCTTCAGCGTGTGTTCCTCGGGCGGGATGTCGCCCAGGCCCTCGAGGGTCGAGGTGTCGCAGAAGCTGATATGGCCGTGGGATTCGATGAGGCCCGGCATCAGCGTGGCGCCGCCGCCGTCCACGGTATGGGCGCCGTCGCGCGGCAGCTTCTTGCCGGCCTTGGCGATCTGCTTGATGCGATTGCCTTCGACCAGCACCTCGCCGGCATAGGGCTGCGCGCCCGTGCAATCCAGGATGTTGACGTCGGTGAAAAGCGTGCGGGCCATTTGATCCTCCCTTGATTCTCCGCTATGGCCGATTGCCTGCAACTCTACCGACATTCCCGGAGCGGGAAAAGCGGCAAGGTTGGCAGGGTTGGCCCTGGCAGCGAAGGTGGGAGATAAACCATGAATCTCGGCATATCCGGCCGCACGGCCATCGTTTGCGGCGCCAGCAAGGGCCTGGGCAAGGGCTGCGCCATGGCGCTGGCGAAGGAAGGGGTGCGGGTCATCCTTAACAGCCGCGATGCGGCCACGCTCGAGCGGACCGCGCAGGAGATCCGCGCCGCGGCCACCGCCCAGGTGGTCCCGGTCGCGGCCGATGCGACCACCGCCGAAGGGCGCGCCGCCCTCATGCGTGCCTGCCCCGACCCGGACATCCTCGTCACCAATTCCGGCGGTCCGCCGCCCGGCGACTTCCGCGATTGGGACGAAGCGGCCTGGCACCGCGCCCTGCAGAACAACATGGTGGCGCATATCCTGCTCATCAAAGCGGTCATCGACGGCATGATCGCCCGCCGCTTCGGCCGCATCGTCAACATCACCTCGGCAGCGGTGAAGGCGCCCTATCCGTCGCTCGGCCTCTCCAACGGCGCCCGGGCCGGCCTCACCGGCTTCGTCGCCGGGCTGGCGCGCGAGGTGGCGAAGCACGGCGTCACCATCAACAACCTGCTGCCCGGTTCGCACGAGACCGACCGCCTGCGCGCCATCGTGGCACGCGAGGCCGAACAGGAAGGCATTCCGTTCGAGGCCGCCCTCGCCAAGGCCAAGGCGGCCGAGGTTGCCGGCCGCTTCGGCACTGTCGACGAGTTCGGCGCCATCTGCGCCTTTCTGTGCAGCGCCCACACCGGCTACATCGCCGGCCAGAACCTGCTCGTCGACGGCGGTTACTATCACGGGACGCTGTAGGATGGGGGCGTGTTAGAGGCGGCCGCATCGTCATTGGTAACATCGGCTTAATCACGGTCGTTCACGCTCCGCATGGTGCGGATCAGGCCTCCTGTTCCGCAAATGATCCAGCGGTGCGGCTGACACGACTTCGATGGACGTCTTCTCCCAAGATATCCTGGTGGCGCTTGCCGCCAATTTGGCGCTGCTCGCGCTGGCGCTCATAGCCTACAACCAGATCACGGCCTTCCTCGGCAAGCTGCCGGGCCGGTTCGGGCGCTGGTTCGCCGGTCTGGCCTTCGGCCTCGCCGCGATTCTATCCATGAGCGTGCCGATAGCGGTCGAGCCCGGCGTGCTGGTGGATGGCCGCGCGGTGCCGATCGGCCTCGCGGCGCTGTTCGGCGGCCCGCTTGCCGCCGCTGCTGCCGCCGTCCTCGCCGCGATCTACCGATTGACTCTCGGCGGGGCGGGCGAGATCGCCGGCCTGATCGGGATCGTTCTGGCTGCCTTGAGCGGCATCCTGGTGGCGAAGCTCGCGCGCCAAAACGGATCCGGCCTGGCCTATGCTCATCTGCTCCTGCTGGGCATCCTGCTTGTTTTCTCCCAGCTCGTCGCGACGCTCTTTCTGCCGGGGTCGGACCTGGCCTACACGGTCATCACCGCGGCCACGGCTCCCGAAGCGGTGGCGCTGCCGCTGGGAACGCTGTTCCTCGGCACGCTGCTGATTCAGGAGCGGCGTCGGCGCGATGCCGAGGCCGCCGTCATCGAGAGCGAACGGCGTTTCCACACCATCACCGACAACCTGCCGGGCGTTGTCTATCAGAGCCTTCTCACCGTCGGCGGCGAGATCAGCTATCCGTTCTTCAGCGCGCCTGTGCAGGAGCTGTTCGGCGTGACAGCGGAAGAGGCGATGGCCGATGCCTCGAAGATACTGAACACCGTCCACGTCGACGATTTCGACCGCCTGACAGCCTCGATCAAGGAATCGGCACAACAGCTTTCGGTCTGGGACCATGAATACCGGGTCGTGCGCAAGGATGGTCCGTTCCGATGGATGCACGCCAAGGCGGTGCCGCATCGGCGCGAGAACGGCGACGTCATGTGGGACGGCATCATCACCGACGAGACCGAGCGCAAGATCGCGGAGATGTCGCTGGGCGTGGCCAACCAGCTGCTGACGAGCACCAATCAGCGGCTGTCGACCATGTACGAGACCGCCCATCACTTCGTCGACAACGTGGCGCACGAGTTCCGCACGCCGCTCACGGTGATCAAGGAATTCGCCTCCATCATGGAGGAGGGGCTGGTCGGCGAGATGAACGCCGAGCAGAGCGACTATCTGCGCGTGATCTGCGCGCGGGTCGACGATCTCAACGGCCTCGTCAACGATATGCTCGACCTCAGCCGGCTCGAGGCCGGCCTCATCGGCGTGTCCCGGCGCGAATGCGTGATCCCGGATATCGTCGGACGCGTCGAATCCATACTGGAGCGCCGGGCGAAGGCCAGCGGTGTCGATTTCGCCGTCGAGATCGAGGCGGGACTGCCCGCGCTTTTCTGCGATCCCGAGAAGATCGGCCGCGTGCTGATCAATCTCGGCATCAATGCCTTCAAGTACGGCGGCGAAAAGGGCGGCGTGCGCCTGTGGGCGCGCCGGTCCGGCAATCCGCGCGAGATCGTCATCGGCGTCACCGATCGCGGACCCGGCATCCCCGCCGAAAAGCTCGAGATGATCTTCGAGCGCTTCAAGCAGGCGGGCGGGCTGCGCGACACCGCCAAGGGCTTCGGCCTCGGTCTCAGCATCGTGCGCGAGCTGGCCGATCTCAATCTCGGCGAGATCGCGGTGGAAAGCGTGGTGGGCGAGGGCACGACCTTCTCGCTCACCCTTCCCGTCTTCGATCCGCCCGCCATCGTTGCCCGCTACATAGCGAAGCTCGCGCGCGAGCGGACGTCTTCGTTTTACGTGTCGGACATCAGGATCTCGGTGTCCGGCGCGGTCGATGCCGCCGCCGCCGCCGATTGCGATGCCTTCCTGCAGCAGCAGGTGAAGCGCGAAGATCTCCTCATGCGGCTCGGCCCCGACTCCTGGATCCTGCTGACGGTGGACAAGCGCGATGCCGACCTCCGCTCGAAGGCGGAGCGGCTGCGCGATGGCCTCGTGGGTCATGCGGCCGAGATCGCCGACGGCGCCCTTGCCGTCGAGGCGCAGCCGGTCGGCGTCTGGCGCCTGCCCCATCAGAGCGAGGCGTTGATTGCGCGCTTCCGGGCGCTGCGCGATATGGCGCTGGCGCGCCGCTCGGCCTGAGACGGAGAGGGCCTTGGCGCGCTCCCTGCGCATCCTGGTGATCGAGGACGACCGCGAGATTGCGCGCGCTCTCCTGCTTCGGCTGAAGGCGGTCGGCCACGATCCCTTCGCCATGCACGAGGGCGGCAGCGGCCTGGCCGCGGCCATCGCCACGATTCCCGATGTCATCATCCTGGACCTGCGCCTCCCGGACATGGATGGATTCGCGGTTCTGCAGCAGCTGCAGCAGCACGATATCGCCCGCGTGATTCCCGTCATCATCGTGTCGGCCAACGTCGCGGAGCGGGCCAAGCGCGAAGCCATGCTGCTCGGCGCCCACTGCTTCATCGAAAAGCCCTATGACTTCCGCAAACTGCTGGCGGCGATCGATCGCGCCGCCAGCACGCAACTGCCGGGCGCGGTCAACACGGCAGCAGCGTCATGAGGTCCGATGATGCGAGGTAAGACAGTCCTGATCGCGGATGACGATGCGGATTTCCTGACCGTGCTGGCCCAGCGCTGCAAGGCATTGGGACTGAGCGTGCAAGTCGCGACCGACGGGCTGGGCGCGCTGGCCACCATCGTGCGGGAGGAACCGGATCTTCTGATCCTCGACATCGACATGCCCGCGGTCGGCGGGATGGGTGTCGCGCAGAAACTCCTGAGCGATCCGAAACTACGGCCGATACCCGTCGTGTTCTGTACCGGGCAATCCGACCCGGCGACGATCGAGCGCTGCAAGGCGCTTGGCGCCTACTACGTCACCAAGGGCGCCGACGCCTGGTCGAACCTCAAGCCGATCATCTGCCGGCTGCTGGCGATGCAGGACGAAGTGGCCGGGGTTGCAAGCGCGACACCCGCACCGGTCGCCGCCGCGCCGGTGGAGCAGCCGTCGGCGGCGCTTCCGAAGGTCCTATTCGTGGATGACGATCCCGACATGCGGCGGGTCATGCAGATCCGCTTGCGGGCCTGCGGCGTGGATGTCCGCACGGCGTCGACGGCCATGCAGGCGCTATGGATCGCGATGAAGGAAACGCCCGACGTCATCATCACCGACTACAATATGCCGGAGGGCTCGGGCCAATATCTGATCGGGCGCCTGAAGGGCACGCCGCTCCTGAAGGACATCCCGGTCATTCTGCTGACCGGCGAGAGCGGCGGCACCAGCCGCGATTTCGCCCTCGAGCGCCGGTTCCTCGGCGAATATGGAGCGTCCGCCGTTCTGTCGAAGCCCGTCGACCTCGATGTCCTGCTGGGCGCGCTTGCCGAGCATATCGCGATCGATCCGGAGGTCCGGCGTACCGCCTCGAAGCTGCGGCGGCGTTAGTCGCCGATTACGCGCTGATCCCCGAATGTCCAGCCGATCTTCACCGGCTGGTTCACCGACAGCGAGCGGCGCAGCGCGGTGTCCGTATTGTGCACGGTCACGCGCTGTCCCGTCGGCAGGGCCACGACATATTTCACGAACGCGCCGAGATAGATCATGTCGGCCAGCGTGCCGTCGAGGGTGACGTCGGCGGCGAGTCCGTTCGGCGACAGCCGCAGGGCCTCCGGCCGCACCACCACCGTCA
>JBGPEQ010000003.1:0-27201 GCA_041482855.1 Dongiaceae bacterium
ATAGAGCGTGCCGCGCGTGACGCCCGCCCGCGCCGCGATGTCGTCGAGCCGCGTCGCCGCGAAACCGCGCTCGGCGAAACTCTCGAGCGCAGCGGCGACGATTTCCGCCGGCCGCTCTTCCTTCCGGCGGCGCCAGCGCGGGCTTTTCGGCCGTGCAGGGCGGCTCATCGGAGACTCTAATTACTAACGCGTTAGTTATTTATACCGTATTTCAGCGTCTCACTGCAACGCAAATCTGGCGGTCAGACGCTCCCGAATCTTGGAGGTAATATTAAGTTATTTCAATATATTGAGAAGCCATATTAATCTGTGTCCGAGAGGTGATCTCGGAGAGGAATGCTCGATCGCCGGTCCGTTCGGTCGTGTCCCTCGCGCCCTACCCGCCCCGCTTGCCGTAAAGCATTGTCACGTTGATGCGGCGGTTCTCGTAACCCTCGCGAAAATCGAGCGGGGCGGTTTCGTGGTAGAGGTCGGAATTGAACATGACGCAGCGGTTTTGCCGGTGGGGCACGGCGACCGCCTGCGCGCCGTTCTCCTCCAGCGCGCTGCGGATCGCGGACTCGTCCTTGATGAAGCGGCCGAAGTCGCTATCGGCGGGCGCGCGCTTGTCCCACACGATGAGGCCGCCGCCTTCGGGATCGCGGTTGGCCTCGTCGGGCGTAAGCCAGAAATTCACGTTCACGGCGGCGGCGTCGGCATGGAGCGGGATGCCGCCGGGGCGGCTGTCATACTTGAAGGCCCACAGGCGCTGCAGCGGATGGCGGCCGAAGATGCGCGGCAGGGCCTGCCGCAACTCTTCGGCGATCTGCACCAGCAGCGGACAGCAGAACCCGTCGTCGAAGAAGGCGCCGAGATAGCCGTTGCCGTAGCGGCAGTGGAACCACACGGTCGCCTCGCGGCTGAAGGCGAGCAGGCGCGTCAGCGCTGCGGCGCTCAGCAGGTCGTCGAACGAGGCGATACGGCGGCCGTTGTTGAGATAGTCGGCCTCGATCCTGCCGACGTCGAGCTGCGGGTTGAGCGCGCCGTCCGGCAGCGCTTCGGCCGTCGGGCGGTAGTGGAGGCGGTCGTAGGTCGGCGCGATCATGGCCGCCAGCTCGCGCGGCACGATCGATGTCGGCGTGCCCAGGTTGGGCTCCCATAGAAACTCCGCGACCCGCTCATAGCGGTCGGCCACCTCGCCAAACTCCGCCGACAGTTTTCCGTGCGACATCAGATAGCGAAACTGCTCGGCGTCGTGGCGCAGCCGGCTGCGATTGCTGTGCAGCGGCGCGCCCGGTTTCGGCAGACGGCCGGGGTCGCGTCTCAGCACGACGGCGCGCTCGTAGGCCGCGGCCGCATCCGACAACCGATCGAGATCGAGCAGCGCATCGCCCAGCCCGCGATGGGCCTCCGCGAAGTCCGGCTTGATCGCGATGCTGCGCTCGAAATGCTCGACGGCGGCCGCCAGCTGATCGGCGCCGCGCAGGCCGACCGCCAGATTGTAGTGGGCGAAGGCCGAGTTGGGCGATTGCGCGAGCACGCGGCGCAGGATTGCCAGCGCCTCGTCATGCTTGCCCTGCCGCGACAGCAGGCCGCCGAGGTTGCTGAGTACGCCGAGATGATTGGGCACGGCTTCGTGCGCTGCTCGCAAGGTGGTGACCGCGTCATCGATCGCGCCCTGCTTCACGCAGGCCGCGCTGAGCGCAAGATAGTCATCGACGACGGCCAGATCGCCGCGCACCGCCCGGTCCCTCGTCTTGGCCAATTCCGAACCCGCCATGCGCACCGGATAGCACGGCAGATGCAAATTTATGGTTAACGAAATCTACGCGACCGCTTCCCCCCCTCGATCCGCAAGGCTATTCTGCCGCGGCGTCCGCCCGGCCTGGAGCGAGCAGGTCCGGTCATCACACAGTACACACAGGAAGAAACTCCATGGTTGAAGGCGTTGCGTTCGTAGAGGGCAAGTACATACCGGCCGGCGAGGCGCGGATGGCGGTGTTCGATCTCGGCTTCATGCGCGGCGATGCCGTCTACGACACCGTGTCAGTCTGGAAGGGCAACTTCTTCCGTCTCGATGATCACGTCGCCCGCTTCCTGCGCTCGGCCGCGGGCATGCGGCTCAAATGTCCGTACGAACCGGCTCAGCTGAAGCGCATCCTCGCCACCTGCGTGCAGCGCGCCGGCCTTGAGAGCTCCTACGTCCAGATGATCATGACGCGCGGCACCTATCAGTCGCTCGCCAACCGCGACCCGCGGCTGTGCGAGAATCGCTTCATCGCCTATGCCCTGCCCTATATCTGGATCATCAGCCCGGAGAAGCAGGAGACCGGCATCAATCTCGCCATCGTCGACAACCGGCGCATTCCGACGGAAGCCATCGATCCCCGCATCAAGAACTTCAACTGGATGGATCTGCAGCGCGGCCTGTTCGAGGCGCTCGATCGCGGCGCCGATCACGCCGTGCTCTGCACGCCCGCCGGCCTCCTGGCCGAAGGGCCCGGTTTCAACTTCTTTCTGGTCAAGGACAAGAAGCTGCTGACGCCCAAGAGCAACATGCTCGAGGGCATCACCCGCCAGAGCGTGTTCGACCTGGCCGGCGAACTGGGCGTGCCCTGCGCCGCCGCCGATCTGCCGCCGGACGCCTTGCGCGAGGCCGACGAGGCGTTCCTCTCCTCCACCGCCGGCGGCATCATGCCGGTCACCCAGGTGGACGGGAAGCCGCTCGGCAATGGCGCGCCCGGCCTGCTGACGACCGAACTGCGCACGCGCTATTGGGAGAAGCGCGAGGCCGGCTGGCTCGGCACGCCCGTGCGCGAATTTGCGGAGATGGAAGCGGTCGCGGGCAGCGCCTGATTAATCTCTCTTGCCGCCGGCATCGATCGGCCTGACGACCGCGGGTGCGCCCTGCTCTGGCGCTCCTCCGGCGCGGCAAAAATTGAGCAGTAATTTCAAAAGATTGTATCGATCGGCTCGCGTCGCGAATTCGCCAAGCATATTAGTTCATAGTTAACTTCGATTGACTATCGTAAAGCGTTCGCGCGTCATCGTTAATTTCGGGCGCGTCGGATGCGTGCGACGGGCGCTCGCAGGCCCGTTCGGACGGCGAAAAAATAGCCTCAAGCGCTTGAATTTCCGCCGACTTTTACCCCGGTTTTACCAACCTTTGTCAATGTTAAGGCGACCAAGCATCAGCCGGGCTTTCAGCAGGATCGCCGCCACCCCCAATCATGAGTAAAGCCCAATCCCTCGCTCAGCATAAGGCGACGCCGGCCGCCGATCGCAAATCCGGCGACGGTAAACTGCGCGGCGTTCCCGTCGACCTGGAGTCGGCGGTCGCCAATCTGCACGTTTCGCCCGATGTGATCATTCGCGTCGAGGACGTTCCGTCCGACGCCCGCCTCTCCGCCGGCGACGCCACCTCCGGCCTCGTCACTGGCGAGGAAGGCCAGGACAAGATGTCCGTGTGGTCGCTGAAGGTCGCCGATCTGCCGGACCTCCATCTGATCACGACGTCGACGGAGCCGATCAACTATCCGCTGACGATCCGCGTGCTGATGCCGGATCCGGACGGCTATGCCTATGCCTCGACGGTCGCCAAGTTCGACATACTCGTCACCGATGCCGGCGGCGTGTCGGCGTTCAGCGGCCTCAACCCGGATGACCGCGGCGGCAGCAAGAGCGACGCCGCCCTCACCCACCTGCGCGGCCTGATCACCAAGAGTCGCGGCAAGGGCGATCCGAAGTCGAAGCGCGGCATCGACCTCGACGCGCCGCGCACGGTGCCGCTGCCGGACGAACAGCGCGCGACCGCCGTCCTCCAACAGCTGATGGAGGAAGAGGATCGCCGCGAGGCCGAGCGCAAGCGCATGGCCGAGGCCGAGGCCGAATGGCGTCTGCACGAAGAGCATCGCCTGGCCGATGCGCGCGAGGAATGGGAAGCCGAGGCGCAGCAACGCCTCGCGGTCGCGCTCCAGCAGGCCGGCCGCGACGGAGAACAGCGCCTGGCCGCCGCCGAGGCCAAGCTCAAGGACCGCCTGGCCGAGCAGCTCGTGATGGCCGAGGCGCGCCTGAAGACGAAGCTGGCGCGCGGCCGCACCGGCGGCGCCAAGGACGCCGCCGCCGTCGACGTCGATGCCATCGAAGCGGCCGTCACCTCGCGCCTGCAAGCCGAGTTCGCCGACGAGATCGCCAAGAACGAAGCGCACTGGAAGACGGCCGAAGCACAACGCCTCGCGGCGGCGAAGGCGGCGTGGGGGGCCGAGGCGGCGAATCTGACACCGGCACCGGCCGCAGTTTCGCCCGCCGATCTGCAGGCCAGGATTGCCGAACAGCTCGCCGACGGAGAGACGCACTGGAAGGCCGCGGAAGCCGAACGGCTGGCCGCGGCGGAGGCGCGCTGGCGCGCCGAGGTCGACGCGAAGACAGGCGTCGCCAATCAAGCCGATATCGAGTCGAAGATCGCCGAACGTCTTGCGGAGGCGCAGGCGCGCTGGCAGGCCGCGGAAGCCGAGCGGCTGGCGGACGCCGAGGCGCGCTGGCGCGTCGAGGCCGACGTCCGCACGGGCACCGCCACTCAAGCCGACCTCGAAGCCAAGATCGCCGAGCGTCTCACCGCCGCCGAAGCCAAATGGAAAGAGGCACGGGCCACGCGCGAGGCTGGCATCGAAGCCAAGTGGGAAGCGGCGGCCAAGCAACGCATCGCCGAGGCCGAGACCAGCCTGCTCGAACTTCACGGCGGGCAGTCCACGACTGCCCAAACCAACTGGCAGGCCGAGGAGGCCGCACGGCTGGCCGCCGCCAAGTCACAATGGGAGGCCGAGGCGCAGGCGCGTCTGACCGAGGTGCAGGAGCGCCTGTCGGGCGCTTTGCACACCGAGCTGGCGGCGCAGGCAGAGCAGCTGAAGACCGAATCGGCCGAGCATCTGGTGGCCGCGCGCTCGCGCTGGGAGGCCGAGACGGCGCGTCAGCTCGCGGAGTTGTCGTCCAGCAATGCCGGCGAGAGCGAGCGGCGGGCCGCGTTCGAAGCTAGGCTCAAGGCCGAACATGCCGCCGCGCTGGAGGCCGTCAAGGCAGCGTCGGCGTTGCAACAGCCCACCGCCGAGCAGCTGCAGGGCCAAGTGGTCGAGCAGGTCGCCCAGGTCGAGGCCCGCCTGAAGAAGGCGCATGCCGACGCGCTGGCGGAAAAAGACGCCGAGATGATGGTGTTTTACGCCGAGCAGCTGTCAACCGCCGAGAGCGAGTGGCAACAGGGCGAGGCCGAACGGCTGGCAGAGGCGCGCGCCGCCTGGGATGCCGAGGCCACCAGCCGCGCCGCGGCGCGCGACGACGAACAGATCGCCGCGCTCGAGAGTCTGGCGGCGTCGGAGACGGTGCTGCAACAACGGCACGCCGCCGAACTACAGGCCCTGGAAAGCAAACTCCAGCAGCAGCAGGCCGCGGTCCTGGCCGCTGCCGAACAGCGGCGGGTGCAGGAGGAAGCGGCCCATCTCGCCGACGCCCGCCGTCAATGGGAGAGCGAAATTGCCGCGCGCAATGCCGCGCTCGAACGGCAGTGGTCGGAGCAGCAGGCAGCCCTGCTTACCGAAGCCCGCCGGCAATGGGAAGCCGAGGCCACTGCGCAAGCGGCCGCGGCCGAACGGCAGTGGTCAGAGCAGGAAGCAACACTGGTCGCCAATGCCCGCCGACAGTGGGAGGCCGAGACTGCCGCGCAAATGGCTGCAGCCGACCACCAGGGCGCCGATGTCGCTGCCCAGTTGTCCGAGCTCGAAGCAAGACTCGCGCGAGGCCATGCCGAGGAGTTGACCACCATACAGGCGGAGGCACAGGCGGCCGCCGATCGCCGCCTGGCTGCTGCGGAAGCCGAGTGGAAGGCCGAGGCCGATCGCCGCTTTGCGCTCGCCGAATCGTCCCTCGGCCAGTTCCAGAGCGAACATCTGATCGCGCAGGAAGCGCGCCTGAACGAGCAGCATGCGGCGGCGATGGCCGCGGCCGCGGCGAAGTGGCAGGCCGAAGTCGACGAGCGCCTGCGCGCCGCCGAAGTTCAGTGGCAAGAGCAGACCGAGAATCGCTTCACCGTCGCCGAGGGCATGTATCGCGAGATCCACGAGAGTGCGCTCGATACGGCCGAGAAGAAGTGGAAGGCCGAGACGGCCGCGCAGCTGGACGCCGCGCGCCAGGAATGGGACGCCGAACTGCAGAAGCATCTGGCTGAGATCAAGGCCGCCGCGCCCGGCGAGGAAGCCCTCACCCTGATCGAGACGCAGATGCGCGCGGAATTCGCGCAGCAGTCGGCGGCCGCCGAGAAGGCCTGGCGCCAAGCCGAGGCCGATCGCCTTGCCGCTGCCACGGCGCAGGCCAAGGTCGAAGCCGATCGCCTCATCGCCGGTGCGGAAGCCAAGCTGCCGGACAAGATCGCCGCCGCCGTCGAGGCCGCCCAGAAGAAGTGGCAGCAGGCCGAGATCGATCGTCTCGCCGACCTAAAGGCGCAAGCCAAGATCGAAGCCGATCGCCGCGTCGCCGGCATGGAAGCGAAACTGCAGGAAAAGATCGACGCCGCCGTCGAGGCCGCGGAGAAGAAGTGGCAGACCGAGGCCAACCGGCGCCTGACCGCGACCCGCACCGGTTGGAAGGCCGAGGCCGACGAGCGCATCGCCGATGCCGAATTGCGTATGAAGGTGGAGGTCGAACGCCGCGTCGCAGAGGCCCAGGCGGCGCGGCAGCCGGCCGCCGCTGCCCGCGCCGAAGCCGCCCCCGCCCCCGCCAAATCGCGCGAGGAGGAGGCCGCCCGCCTCAAGCAGATCGAGGCGCAATGGAAGGTCAAGGAGATGGAGCGGCTGAAGGCGGAGCGCACCCGCTGGGAAGCCGAGGCCGAACAGCGCCTGCGGGAGACCGAGGAACAGTGGAAGATCGCCGAAAACAAGCGCATGGCCGAGGCGATGGCGCAGTGGCGCTCCGACACCGACCGCCTCGCTCACAACAAGATGCGGATGGCGGCCGAGACCATGCGTCAACAATCCGAAGACGGCGAGTCCCTGCTGTCACGCATCCCCTTCAAGCTCATATTCGTGCTGCTGCTGGCGGTCGCGCTCATCGGCGGCGGCGTGTATGCCTACATGAACGGCATGCTCGACCAGGTCCTGGCCTCGCTGACGGCGCCGACGCCGGAGCCGGCGCCGCCCGTTGCCGCGGCGGCGCCCGCGCCGCAGCCGGAACCGACCGCACAGCCGCAGTGGGTGGTCACGGTCGAGTATTCGAACGTGCGCGCGGGCCCGAGCACGGACTCGGCCATCGTCGGCAACGTCCGCCGCGACATGGTCGTCATGGAGATCGGCCGCGAAGGCAACTGGATCCAGGTCCAACTCCCCGGCGCCGACAAGGTCGAAGGCTGGATCAATTCGCGCATGCTGAAGCAGCAGGCGCCGGCGACGACGCAATAGGCCGCGCTCTTACCCCCTTCCTCACGGACGATCGGCGCTGACGCGCGGATGCATCGACCGTGGTCAAAGTATCGCTCCCGCGATAGAAACGATCCCGCGATGGAAACGGGCGCGCGATATCTCGAGGATTTCGTCGTCGGAGAGATCTTCGGCTCCGGGCGCATGCGCATCGACACGGCGCAGATCAAGAGCTTTGCCCGCGAGTTCGATCCGCAGCCCTTTCATCTCGACGAGCAGGTCGCGCAGGAGAGCATCTTTCAGGGACTGGCGGCGAGCGGTTGGCACACGGCCGCCCTCACCATGCGTCTCCTGGTCGAGAGCGCGCTGAAGCCGGCGGGCGGATTGGTCGGCGCCGGCTTCGACGAGTTCCGCTGGCCGCGGCCGGTACGGCCCGGCGATGAGCTGCGCGTCGAGAGCGAAGTGCTGGAAATACGGGCGTCGAAATCGCGGCCGGGCCAGGGGCTGGTCAAGGTGCGGATGACCACGCTGAACCAGAACAGCGAAGCCGTGCAGATCATGATCGCAAACATCGTCGTGCCGCGCCGCCCGAGCGCCTGATCGTAACGCGGCGGCATGATCGTCCGGGCGAGCGACTGCGCTTTCGCCGCGGCCTGCCCTTGCGGTAAGTTCGGCCTGATCCTCGACGGCACGAGAGTACGAATCGATGGAACAGCAAGAGATCCTCGCGCTCTACGACCGCGAGCTGCGCGTCAACGCACCGTTGCCCGGCGGAGACTTCCGCTACGAGCAGGCCGGAACGATCCTGAGGCTCGTCGGCCCATCCGCGGCGGCGCACGACAACTGCGTCGTCTTCAGTCGCCTCGATGCCGCGGGCGCGGACGCGGCGATCGCCGGCGAGATCGATTACTTCGCGTCGCTCGGTCACGCCTTCGAATGGAAGCTGCACGCGCACGACGCGCCCGCCGATCTGGCGGCACGGCTGCTGCGCCATGGCTTTGCGGCGGCGCCGCCGGAGACCATCGTGCTCCGCGACCTCGCGGACGAACCGCCGCGGCCGCCGGCGGCGCTGTCGATCGAGATCCGCCGGATCGACGACGCCACGGGATTATCCGATCTGGTGGCGGTTCAGGACGCGGCATGGAATGACGACCACGCTTGGTACGGCGAAGCGCTCGCCCGCGAGCTGGCCGCCGATCCCGCGCAGATCGATATTCTCGTCGCCTACGCGCAGGCGCGCGCAGTCGCGACGTCGCTGATGCGCCTGCATCGGGACACGCAGTTCGGCAGCCTGTGGGGTGCGGCGACCCTGCCGGCGTTTCAGCGCCGCGGCCTTTACACCGCCCTGGTGGAACGCCACGTCGTGACGGCGCTTGCCGCCGGCGCCCGCCTACTCACGGTCGATGCCAATGAGAACAGCCGCCCGGTGCTCGAACGGGTCGGATTCCGCCCGCTGGTCGGGGTTCAGGGATACCTGTGGCAGCCGCCTGGCTGAGCCGCCGCCGGGGCGGCCGCGGTTACGACCGCGACAGGTGACAGAGCACGTGGTCGACGCGCGTCTGGTTCTCGCTCAGCGGCAGGGCCACGATCTTGTAGGCGTGCGCGCCGTCGGGAGTCGGGAACACCTCGGTGTCCTGGACCGGCGTGCCTGCGCGCGCCGCCTCGCCGCCGGTGGCCAGGATCCAGTCCGTGATCATCGACGTGAAGTTGAGGTCGTCACCCGGCCGTGTGCGCCGGTTGGCGCCCAGCCGCAGTACGCTGGAGAAGTTGCCGGGGTTGCCCGCGCCGATGGCGTTGCCGCATGTCAGCAGCATGCTGTTGGGCCAATTCTCGGCCACCTGTTCGGCATCGAAGTCGGCCCGCGACGGGAAGCGCCGGCCATTCTTCACGCGCGTCCAGTAACCATAGATGTCGCCGGGTAGCTTGGGTAAATCGGCCGAGCGCAGCTGCTGCTGCGCAGTCCGTGCCGCCGCCAGGGTTTCCGCGGCCGTCGGCGCCGGTCGTGCGGCGGGGCGCGCCGATTGGCGGGCAGTGCGGGCGATCATTTCCGAACGGGAGAGGCCGCGATTGGGTGTCTCGCTCTCCGGCTTCGGCTCGGCATTCGGCGTGGCGGTGTTCGGAGCGACGTAGACCGGTGCCGGCGGCGGCTCGGTTGCCGCGGGCGCCGGCTGCGGTTCCCCTTTGATGGCCGGCTCGATAGCGGCAGCCGACGGCTCCGCCGTCTTCAGCGCGATGGGTTCCGGCGCGAACGAAGGCGGCGCCGCCGCCGCGACCGGCTCGGACGCAGTTTCCTCTTCGGCCGCTGCCGCGCGTTCCGCCAAACCTTCGGCGAGCGTCGCATCGAAAGCGAGGGTCAGCGATTCCTGGAAGCCCTCTTCGTTCGTCGCATCGGCGGCGGGCGCCGCGACTTCGGCCGCGTTCACCGCGACCTCTTCGACGACGGGATCGACAGCAAGCGCGAATTCGGCCTGCGCGGGCGGCGCCTCATCCTTGCGTTCCGGCTGCGGTTCCGGCTCGCGCATGACCAGGGTGGCGACTTGGAACACAGAGCTCTTGATGGCGGCGATCGGCGCGACGTCCTTCGCTCGCGGTTGCGGCGCGGGCGGTGCCGGCGGCGTGGGCGCCGTCTCCGCGGCCTTCACGACCGGTGGTGCGGCTACGGGCTCGCGAGCAGGTTTTGCCGGCGCCGGCTGGGGCGCCCTGGCGGCAAGAGCCACGGGCTCAGCCTTGGTCGCTGCTGCGACGGGCGCCGCGGACTCGACCTTGACCGGCGCGAGGGGAGCGCTCTTGGGGGTTTCCCGGCGAATGGCCGGGGCGGCGAACGCCAAAGTGGCGCCATCGCTCGCGGACTCGAACAGCATCTTCTTCTGCGGCCGGCGCAGATCGTCGCTGGCGCCGAGCGTCAGCACGGCCGTGCTGTCGCCGCCGACTTCGTCGTCGGGGTCGCCCTTCTTTATCTTCCCCAACGCGGCGCCGGCTGTACCGCCGCTCTTGCGTCGCTTCTTGCCGGCCTTGGGAAGAGGTTCCGACCGTTGACCCGGCAACTCCGCCGGCGCCATCGGGCTGATGATTTTGTCTTCGAGGCTCATCTCACGTCAACGCTCTGTTCGAGGTTGCTCAATGCTCAATCGGATTCGGACGCCGGCAACAGGTCGCGTGCCGTCGCTGTCAATGCATCGTCATGTTCATCGAAACCCGGCCCGGTTACTGCCTTGATCTCGTCGGCGGGAATCGGGCGCGTGCGCGCCATCTCCGGCGCCACCTGTTCGATGTAGCTCTCGAGGGCGCGCGTCAGGAATTCCTGCGCGCTGATGCCCAGATGATAGGCGACCAGCTTGAGGCGGAAATGCCGCACGCGGTCGAGCCGCAGCGACAGCTTCTTGCGGCTGACGTTCTCGAGCACCGGCCGGCGCGGCTCGGCCACCGGCCCGCGCCAGGGCATGACCACGTTGGCTTCCGCGCGTTGGTGCGTCCGCGTCAACTGCGGAACATCCGGACGCTGCAGTTCGACCGGCGCGCCTGACGCGCGCGCCGCGCGCGCCGCGTTGGCCTCGCCCAGGATTTGATCGACCAGGGCGGCCGGATTGGTCCGGCCCTTCAGCAGAAGCAGCGAACTGGAGAGCGATGCGGCGGCTTTCACCGGTTTCATTCGACACCGTGGCTCGGGAGTCATGCCGACTGATAGACGGCGCCGCCACCGGCGGCGACGGCTTGCGGCTGCGACACTGTTTGCGCGCGCTCCAGGTTCTTCAGGCGACCGCGCAGATAATTCCACAGCTGCTCGACCTCGACGCAGGAGCGCGAGGATTCGTCGACTTCCATCACCGTGCGGCCGTCGATCATGCTGGACGCGAAATCGGTACGGTTGTGAAGGATGGCGGGCGCCAAGGTGCCGTGCTGCGACAGCGCGATGACGGCTTCCGAGGTGATGCGCGCGCGCGGCGAGGCCGCGTTGACGACGAACACCAGCGGCTTGCCGAGGCGCTCGACCAACTCCACGGTCACGCCGACGGCACGCAGATCGTGCGGGCTCGGCCGCGTCGGCACGACCACCAGGTCGGAAATGCGGATCACTTCCGCGATCGTCGCGGTGATCGCCGGCGGCGTATCGATCACGACCAGCTTGATGCCCATGCCGCGCATGCGCTCGAGGTCTTCGCCGAGCCGCGCGATCGTTGTGTGCGCGAAGAGCGGCGCCTCGGCCTCGCGCTCGTTCCACCAGTCGGCCAGGCTGCCTTGCGGGTCGGTGTCGACCAGCGCCACCGGACCGTCGCCGGCGCGCTCGGCCTGCACCGCCATATGGCCGGCGAGCGTCGTCTTGCCCGAACCGCCCTTCTGAGAGCTAAACGCAACGACTTGCATTTATTCCGTTCTCCTCGCGCGACGCGCTTCGACCGAATTTCTTGCCGTTCGGCCCAACAGTTCCGCCACCGCAAGGCGGTGACGACAAAGCACATCTTTGAATCGGTTATACGCTGGCAATCCCTAATGAATTCTTAGTGTCGAAGCATTCATGATAAAATTCTCGTTGCTGCATATCGTTAATCGAATCTTCTTCATTCGATTTATCAGACTCTTGCGCGGCGCCGATCAGGACGCGGCGGCATGGGCGTCAGCGGTCGCCACCGTGGTCGAAGCCGCGGCGATCACCGCCGACAGATGCTTGACCAGGAACAGCTGCTGCTTGGGATCGATGATGAAGCGCAGGCCGGCGCGGCCGCCGTCGCTGTGCCGGATTTCGGCCGGCAACTTGCCGATGCTGTCGAGCGCCAGTATGACGGTCTCCCCGACCTTCAGGGTCCGGCTCACGGCGATCAGGGCGCCGCCGGCCGAAATGTCGTGCACCACGCAGTCGATCTGGCCGTCGCCGACCATGAGGATGGCCGGCTGCTCGTATTTGAAGCGCGGATAGCGCCGCAGCGCCTCCGGACTGGGGCCACCGTTCGCCGGCGCCGGGGCTGCCGCCGGCGCCGCCGGAGGCGTGGCGGCCGGCTCGGGGGCAGGCGCAGCGGCCTCTGGCGTCGGCGTCGGCGCCATCTTGAGAGGCGCCGCCGCCGCGGGCTCTTCTTCGTCCTCGTCCTCGTCTTCGTCGTCCGACTCTGCAGCCGCCGCCGAGGCGGCCATCTCGAACTTCTTGATCGCGATGGTCGGCGGCGCCGATGCCGGAGCATCCCCTTCGGCCGCCACCAGGCCGGACTTCATCAAGCGCTTGGCCAGATAGTCCCACAACCGCGCCAGTTCAGAGGCCGGTGCCGGATTGTCCGGCAGCTCCATGACGGTGCGGCCGTCCAGCATAGTCTCGAGCATGGCGATGCTGCGGGGTATCGAGACTGTCGCAATGCTGCCATGCTGGGCCAGCGCCATCACCACATCAGCCGTCAGCTCGCCTCCCGGTTCAGTGCCGTTGACGACGAAGCAGAACGGCTTCCCATGACTCTGCACCAGCTCGACCATGGCGCCGGCGGCGGCCAGATCGTGGGCGCAAGGCCGGGTCGGGATCGCCACCAGGTCGGCGGCGATGATGGATTCGTCGATCGCCTGATGGAGGGTCGGCGGCGTGTCGATCACCACCAGCTCGACGCCCTCGGCGCGCAGCTGCTGAAGCTTGGTCGACAGATCCTTAAGATTGGTGCGTGCGACCGGAAGCGGATCGTCATCCTCTTCGCGCAGGGCGAACCAGTCGGTCAGGCTGGCATCGGGATCGAGATCGACGAGGACAACCGACTTGGTGCCGGCACGCTGCGCCTGCACGGCAATATGGCCGGCAAGCGTCGTCTTGCCCGCACCGCACTTCTGGGAGGCAAACGCCAAGACCCGCATCGCCCGCTCGGTTCCCGTCTTTCCCGCAATACAATCGACGCGAAGAGATGGTCGCGATAGTTCGGCGCGACCGCCGACGGCGCTATCGCGAATCCGCGCATTCACCGCGGTTCCACTATCGGGCTTAATGGTGAAGTCCCAGTTAATCGACCCGGCAAATCGCGCCGCGGCGCAACGTGGATGCGGACTCACGCAATCCACGCTCACCTATTATATGTGCGTACATAGGAGCATATGAGTCGGCCGCGAGCCGATCTCGCGTCGAGCATCGGCGCGGCGAACAGGGGCCGGCCCTTCGCGGCTCCGCCGAATCCTCAGTCGTGGCGGCTAAACCGTCCGTGGCGGGCTTCTGCCATCAGCCGCTGGAAGGCCATGGCGTTCACGTGGATCAGGCTCATGTGGTCGCCGGCCTCGAAATAGACGTCGGGCTGTTCGGCGAGGCTGTCGTCGACGATCATCGCCATGCCGTAGGGCCTGCCCACAGGCGGAATGGCGCCAGGATCGCAATCGTCGAACAGCTGCTCGACCTCCCTCTCCGTCGCCAGGCCGACTGGGCGCTCGAGATAGTCCTGAATCTCACCCAGCCGCAGGTGGCACGAGGCCGGCAGCACGGCCATGGTAAACCCGCCCTCGCTCTTGAGCACGACCGCCTTGGCCACGCGATCGCCGGAAATGTGGCCGGCCTGGGCCGTCCGCGACGACGAGATGGTGCGCGCATGCTCCACCACCTCGTAGTCGATGCCGCAATCGCTAAGATACCGTTGCACCGTGGCTGCAATCGTCATGGCTCGCCTCCTTAGGGGTTGCCGCCATTGCTCCAGCTGGGTGCTCGCCCGGGCGCCGCCAAGCGCGGCGGTCCGGCAATAGCCCCGCCGGACTCAACTGCAGTGAAATGCTACGCCTCGCCGCCGATGGCAGCAATACGTTCGGCTATTCGACGTAGTGAAACCGGAAGGCGTTCGCGTGGCGCCAGATATGGCCGATCGACGGCGATGGAAAGTGCGCCGTCAGGACCAGATGATCAGTCTCGGCGTGGGTTTCGAGGAAGCGGCGGCGGACTTGGCGTCCCAGCACCGGGTCGGCATCGCTGCCGCTGCGCCAGTCCGGCTCGGCGCATTGCACCGGGCTGTGCATGAGGTCGCCGATCATGATGGCCTCGGCGCCATTTGAGCGCAGCCGCACGCCGAAATGTCCGGGCGTGTGGCCGGGCAGCGGCTCCAGCCAGACCTCGTCGTCGAGGGCATGGTCCTCGCTAACCAACAGCGCCTGTCCCGCTGCGACCACCGGCAGCACGCTCTCATCGATGCACTCCTCATAGGCTTCCGCTGACGCCGTCTTGTTGTAGTCCTCCCAATGCGCCAGCTCGCGGCGCGAGATGACATAGTGCGCGTTCGGAAAAGTAGGTACCCAGCGGCCGTTAACCAGTCGCGTGTTCCAGCCGACATGGTCGCCATGCAGATGGGTGCACATGACGAAGTCGATGTCCTCGGGCGCCAGGCCGAGTGCCGCCAGGTCGTTCAAGAATCGCAGGCCCTTGAGTTGGTGCCAAGCCAAGTGCCAGCGGCAGGTCTTGTCCTCGCCCATGCAGCCGTCAATCAGGATGTTGTGGCGCCGCGTACGCACCACATAGCTCTGGATCGGCAGGATCAGCAGCCCCGTGGCGGGATCGAGCGCCTTCGGCTCGAGCCAGTGGCGATAGGGCGCCAGCGTCTCCGGCGTCGCGTCCGGCAGCAGGCTCGCCACGGTAAACGCCGGCTCCTCCCGCTCGACGATGCGGGCGATGGTGATGTCGCCGAGTCTGCGGAGCTTCATGCGGGCGGCAGCGGAATGCCATGCTCGCCGTCGGTGCGCTGCGGCGCGCCGTCGGCGATGCGGTAGTAGTCGCCGGCATCGTTAACGAAGATGTGCACGGCGATGGCGAGGCCCGTCGGCTTGTCGAGCGTGCCCGCCATGATCGAAAAGCGCGAGCCGTCCTTCGGCGTCCAGAACAGATTGGACCCGCAGAACTGGCAGAATCCGCGGCGGGCAGCGGCCGACGAGTCGTACCAGCGCAGGCCGCCCTGCTCACGCAGGACAAGGGCTTCGCGGTGCGTGGCGGTGGCAGCAACGAAATGGCCGCTGGTCCGCCGGCACATGTCGCAGTGGCAGGCGACCACCTGCCTGAGCGGCCCACGTACCTCATATCGTACGGCGCCACACAGACAGCCGCCTCCGAAGGAACTCGCTGCTCCTCCAGCCGCCTCAGACATTCGAATCCGGCACTGCCGCCTTCTTCTTGGTTATGAATTCGTTAAGCGCCTCGTCGATGGCGGGATCGATGGTTGGCGCCTCGTACTCCGCCAGCATCTTCTTCCACAGCTTGTTGGCGCGCTGGGAGGCGTCTTGCTCGCCCTCCGCCAGCCACTGCTCGAAGCTGTTGTTGTCGGCGATGGGCGATCGGTAGAACGCGGTCTCGAAGTTGCGCTGGGTGTGCCCGCATTCCAGGAAGTGGCGGTTGGCGCCGAAGGCGCGGGCGCCGACCTCGCGGATGGCGTCCATGGCCTGGCCGTTCTCGGACATGTCCACGCCGCCGGCCAGCACCTGCATCATGCCGCACTGGTCGGCGTCCATGATGAATTTCTCATAGCCTGACGCCAGACCGCCCTCGAGCCATCCCGCCGCGTGCAGAACGAAGTTGGTACCGGCGAGGAGCGTCGGCAGCAATGTCTGTGCGCTCTCATAAGCCGCCTGGGCATCCGGGATCTTGGAGCCGCACAGCGACCCGCCAGTGCGGAACGGAATCCCAAGCCGCCGCGCGAGTTGCCCGGCCGCAAAGGATACCAACGTCGGCTCGGGCGTCCCGAAGGTGGGCGCCCCCGACTGCATGGACATGGAGCTGGCGAACACGCCGAAGATCACGGGCGCGCCCGGCCGGATAAGCTGGGTCGTGGCGGCGCCCGACAGGACCTCCGCCAGCACCTGCGCCAGCGTGCCGGCCGCCGTAACCGGGCTCATGGCGCCCGACAAGATGAAGGGCGTCACGATGGTCGCCTGCTTGTTGCGGGCATAGACCTTGAGCGCGCCCAGCATGGTGCCGTCCCACACCATCGGCGAGCTGGCGTTGATGAGGCTGGTGATGACCGTGTTCTCTTTAACGAAGTCGGCGCCGAAGGCGATCTTCGCGAGGTCGACCGTGTCCTGGGCGCGCTCGGGTTGGGTGACCGAGCCCATGAACGGCTTATCGGAATAGCGGATATGGCTGTAGACCATGTCCAGGTGCCGCTTGTTCACCGGCAGGTCGACCGGCTCGCACACCGTGCCGCCGGAATGGTGAATCGCCGGCGACATGTAGGCCAGCTTCACGAAGTTGCGGAAGTCCTCGATGGTGGCGTAGCGGCGGCCCTCGTCGAGATTGCGGATGAACGGCGGCCCGTAGACCGGCGCGAATACCGTGCCCTTGCCGCCAACCGTCACATTGCGCGCGGGGTTGCGCGCATGCTGAACATATTCGCGTGGCGCACTCTTCTGGATGATGGAGCGCGGCAACCCCCGTGGGAAATGGATGCGGGCGCCACGCACATCGGCGCCGGCCTCCTTCCACAGCTTCAGGCATTCATCGTCGCCATGGAATTCGATGCCGACCTCCTCAAGAATGATGTCGGCATTGTTCTCGATGATCTGCAGCCCCTCCTCGCTCAGAACCTCGACCACGGGTGTCCGCCGGGTGATGAACGGCAGCTGCTCGATCTTGGGACGGCCGCGGGCCGCCCGCCGCGCCTCGGCGCCGCCACGGGCGCGGCGCGTCGGTGCTGTCGCTTCCGGCGGAATCTGATGGGTGACTTCTGCGCTTCCCATGACTGATCTGAACCTCATTAACGGCAATTCCGGATTATCGGAAGCAGCGCCGGCCGCCACTAGCGAATTCGCGACCCGCGGTGGTGCCGCCGCGCCCCTCGCTGTCGCAGCGCGATGACGCCGCGGCCGCGCTCACGCTCTTGTCATCGTGACGGCGGGCATGCCCCCATATCTTGTGTTGACCGGCGCAGTCATGCGGTGCGATTCTGCCCTCATATCGCGATGCCGCCGTCTGCGGCGGCGCGCACGTTCCTTGTGCCGGACGGTTTCGCCTGTGGGCGGGCCCTCGAGCGACGAGGGCTTGCTTCCGACGACGGGCCGTCCCCGGCCGCCAGCCGAGGGAGGGCTTACCTAATGTCGTTTCGTTCCGCACTGTTCGCCCTGAGTGCCATCGCCGCGGTCGCGATCCCCGCATCCGGCGCTTCCGCCGCCTCGCAGGTGCTCGGCCTGGTGGCCAGCAACGGCGCGCCGACGCCGCTTACCTGCGTCGACGGCCAGTGCAGCTCGCAGTTCAGCACCTTCTGCCTCCAGCAGAACCGGCCGGCGCCCTCGCGCGGCGACGGCTACGGTGTGGCGGCCGGCGGCAGCCTGACGCTGATCGCTCGGAACGCGGCCGGCCAGACGCTCCGCCTCCCGGCCAACGACGCGCTCGAGATTCACAGCCTGATCGGCTTCACCTCGGTCGAGATCAGCCTGCCGAAGGCAAAGCTGGCCGCGCTTGGCGCCACCGAAGTGGCGGTCGAGGTCGGGCCGGCCGTATCGCTGGTTCCGGTCGCCACCGCCGGCGATCCCAATCCGCAGACCGACGATGAGCTGGCGCTTGCCACCGGCCCCATGCGGCTGGCGGCAACGCCCATGTTCGAGTCGCCGGGCACGGCCAGCGATGCCGCGCGCATTGCCACGGTCCTGATCAACGCGCTGCCGGCCCGGGGGTCGGAAAGCGCGGACGACCGCAACGGGCTGTGGGTCGCCATGCTCGACAATCCGGCCGTGACCGGCGCCACCGCGGGCGGTCGCGACACCGCCGAGCAGATGTACGAGGCCTGCAAGATTGCCGTCGAATCGCGTTCGGCCTACTCCATGCGGAACTGCCTGGAGCTGCGCCACGCCGATCTACTGGCCGAGACCAACCACAAGTTTTGGAAGGACACAGTCGGCTACTGAAACCGTCGACCGGCCACAACGAGAGGAGCTCACGATGACGCGCGCCAGTCTGCCCGTCGGCGTTGTCGCCGCGGCGTTCATGATCGGCATCGGCCCGGCAGCGGCGGCGCCGCAGATCCTCGGCATCGTCGCCAGCAATGGCGCCCTGCCGCTGACCTGCGACGGGCAAGGCTGCCACGCCGACCTCAGCACGTTCTGTCTGCAGCAGCCGCGCGCCAACCCGGACCTCGGCCAGCGCTACCAGCTGGCCGACGCCAACTCCGTCACTCTCGTCGGAACCAAGAGCAATGGCGAGATCGTGCGGCTGCCCGCCGCGTCCTATGTCAGCTTCACCACGGATCGCGGCTTCACCTCGGTCGAAGTCGTGCTGCCGGCGGATCGGTTGGCGGCACTCGGCCTCGCGTCGGTTGCCGTCGAGGTGGAGCGACAGGCCTCGCTGGTGCCGCTGGCGGCGGCCAGCGATCCCAGCCCGCAGAGCCAGGACGAGATCGCCCTCGCCCTCGGCTCCTACCGCGCCCAGGGCAGCAAATTCTTCGACGACAAGGGCGAGGCGGCCGACGCCATCCGCCTCACCAACCGCATGATCAATGCACTGCCGCCACACCAGCGGCACCCGGCCGATACCGACGGCCATCTTATCGACCTCGCCCTGCAATCGGGCGCCGCCGCCCGCGCCGACCCCGCGGGCATCCGGCTCGCGCGGGACTACCATGAGAGCTGCAAACTCAAGGTCGACGTCACCCATCACGTCGACAGCATGCTCTCCTGCCTCCAGGGCACCCACGATCGCCTCGTCGCCAACACGAACGTCGACTTCTGGCGTTCGCTGAACAGCTACTAGGCATGGGGAGGTGACAACCATCATGCGCCTGATTTCCGCTGCCTGCGCGCTCCTCCTCGGCGTCGCCATGGGCGGCCCCGCTGCGCTCGCCGCCCCGCAGATCCTCGGCCTCATGGCGAGCAGAGCGCCGGTTCCGCTGAACTGCACGGGCAAGGAGTGCACGGCGATCGCCGGCACCTTCTGCCTGCAGCATGATCGCGCCATTCCGACCTACGGCACTCCCTATGGCGCCACGCACCCGGAGCAGCTGATGTTGGCGGTGATGACGCAATCCGGCGAGGTGCGCCGCCTGCCCGGCGGCAATTGGCTGCGGTTCAGCGGCTATGACGCCTACACCACTGTCCGCATGAGCCTGCCGAAATCGTTCCTCGCCGACGTCGGCGGCACGGCCGTGGCGGTGGAGATCGGGCCGGGCGTCGCCCTGGTGCCGACGCCGCAGGTGGGCGACAAGGACCCCCAGGGCGACGACGAGGTCGCCCTCGCGGTCGGTCCCATGCGAATCGCCGCGGCCCGCTACCTCGACCGGCCATCGGTCGACGCCGACGCCGCGCGGTTGGTTGCGGCGCTGCTCAATACGCTGCCCGAGCACTACACGATACAGGACGACCATGGCCGGCTGTGGGAGACGGCGATCACCGATGAAGTCGGAAGGTCCGCCGATCCGACCGCCCTGTCGCGGGCGCAGGACGCCTATCGCAAATGCAGCAGCTCCTCCGCGCAATACCTGCGCGGCTGCCTGGTCTACCGCCACCGCGAATTGATGGAGCCCGACAACAGGAAATTCTGGCAGGACACCGGCAGCTACTGACCCTAGATACGCCGCCGGTGCCGTCTCCTTAGGGAGGGCGTCGATGCCCCGATGCTTCGCAATGTCGCTGGCAGGCTTGGCGGCCGCGATCTTGTTCGGGGCCGGACCTGCCATGGCCGCGCCGCAGGTGCTCGGCCTCACGGCCAGCAGCGCACCGATCTCCTTCAGTTGCGACGGCGACAGCTGCACCGCCTTCGCCGGCGCCTTCTGCCTGCAGCATGAGCGCATCATGCCGACCTCGGGCACGCCCTACGAGGCCTCCCATCCCGAGCGCCTCACGCTCGCTCTCCTCGCCCGCGATGGCAGTGTGAGGCGGATCGCCGGCGGCCCCTGGATCGCCTTCCGCGCCTATGACGGCTACACCATGGTGCGCATGAGCGTGCCGCGCCGGCTGCTGGCCGACCGCGGCGCCACCGCTGTCGCCGCCGAGATCGGTCCGGGCATCGCGTTGGTGCCGCTGCCGCAGGCCGGCGACGGCGATCCGCAGAGCGCCGACGAGATCGCTCTCGCGGCCGGTCCGCTGCGCCTCGCCGCCGCGCCCTATCTCGACCGGCCGGTGGTTGGAACCGATGCCGCCCGACTGCTGATTGCCCTGGTCAATGCCCTGCCGGAGCAACGCACGATCGACGCCGACTACACCAGCCTGTGGCAACGCGCGATCACCGATGGCGTTGCCGGCGCCGTCGCTCCAGCCGCGGTTTCCAGCGCGCGCGGCGCCTACGACCGCTGCCGCGACCTGACCGACCTCCGCCGCTGCCTGATCGCGCTGCACCGCGATCTCATGGAACGCGGCAACGTCGAGTTCTGGGACGAAGCGGCGGGGTACTAGGCATCCTCTATTTGAATACCATCACCGCCCTGCGGTTCTGCGCCCAGACATCCTCGCCACTGCCGACCACCGCGGGCCGCTCCTTGCCGTAGCTCACGGTCTGCATGCGCGCGGGATCCACGCCAAGCGCGGCGAGGTAGCTCATCACCACGCTAGCCCGTTTCTCGCCGAGCGCCAGGTTGTATTCGCGCGTACCGCGCTCGTCGCAATGCCCCTCGATCGCGAAGCGGCATTGCGGCTGCTTCTGTATCTGCGACGCCAACGCATCCAAGGTGGTGCGGGCATCCGGCCGCAGCCCAGCCGAATCGTACTCGAAGAAGACGCGATCCGCCGTGGCGGCGATGTCCGCGCAGGATTGCTCCGACAGTGCGCCGGTCTGGAGCCCCTGCCCCGGCCCCGTTGCCGCCTCTGGCTGCTGACAGCCGGCGAGCAGGCCGGCCATGCCGATGGAAATGATAGTCGAACGCAACGCCCAAGAGCCGCTGGGCGCACCCTGTTGTGAGTTCATGACATTCCCCTCTTGAATTCTGCCCGGCGCAAGCCGGTTGCAGACCCCGCCATGGGACGACTCTCCGTCGTCGGCATTGCGGCGCGAATGGGCCTTTGCTGCGGCAGCGCCAACAAATTTTCGCCATAGGCGCCGGGATTGCATCAAAAGGTCGCGGCGACGGAACGGCCGGCTTAATCGGGCCTTAACCAAAAATCCCTAGGCTTGCACAGCTCGCGGAGTCCGCACTCTTCGACCGATGCGGATCTCCGACTTGAGCACGGGGACAGCGAGTCATGACGCCATCGCGACGGCCGAAGCGCGGCCAGGCCAGCAAGCTCACGCAGTCGCGCCTTACCGACGCCTTCGACTGTTTCGGCGAAGGATTCGTGCTGTGGGACGCCGAAGACCGTCTCGAGCTCTGCAACCGCAAGTATCGCGAGTTCTTCGCCATCAGCGCCGATTTGATGGTGCGTGGCGGCAGCTTCGAGGAGATCCTGCGCGCGGCGGTCGCACGCGGCCAGTATCCGTCCGCCAAGGACGATCCCGAGGGCTGGATCAAGGTCGTGCTCGAACGCCGCCTCGAAGCCGCCGGCAGCTCCGAGCTGCAGCTCGCCGACCGCTGGCTGCACGTCACCAATCGCCGCACCTCCGACGGCGGCATCGTCGGCATCCTCAGCGACATCACGGAGCGCATCAAGCACGAGGAGATCCTGAGCGAGCGCGAGACCAGGCTGCGCTCGCTCATGGCCAACATGCCCGGCGGCATCTATCGCTGCCGCGCCGATTGGACCGAAGTGCTCATGAGCGACGGCATCGAGCCGATCACCGGCTATCCCGCCGCCGCCTTTTGCGAAGACCGCAACGTCTCTCTCAGCAGCCTGATGCACCCGGAGGACCGCGATGGCATTCACGCCGAGACCGCGCGCTGCCTCGAGAACCGCTCGCCCTATGCGGTCGAATATCGCCTGATCGATCGCGGCGGCAAGGTCCACTGGGTGCTCGATCAGGGCCGTCCGGTCTACGACAGCGACGCCACGCTGCTGTGGATCGACGGCGTCCTCTTCGACATCACCGAGCGCAAGCAGATGGAGGGCGAGGTCCGCCTCCTGCAGACGCGCATGAGCGACGCGCTCGAGAGCATCGGCGATGCCTTCGTCCTGTGGGGCGCCGACGAGCGCCTCGTGCTCTGCAACAGGAAATACCGCGAACTGTTCGACCCGGATGAGACGCTGCTGGTCCCCGGCCGCTCGCTCGAAGAGGTGATCCGGACCAACGTCGCCGGCGGCCGCCATCCCGAATCGGACGCCGACCCCGAGGGCTGGATCCAGGAACGCCTGGAAAGTTATCGGGCGGCGGCGGGCGACTCCGAGATGAAGATTCCGGGCGAGCGCTGGCTGCGCGTCACCGACCGCCGGACCTCCGAGGGCGGCATCGTCGGCATCCGCACGGACATCACCGAGCGCAAGAACGCCGAGCTGGAGCTGCGGGCGGCGAACGAGAGCCTGAAGGCGGCGATGGAAAAGCTGGCGAGCTCGGAGCGGATGGCGACCATCGGCCAGGTCGCCGCCACCGTCAGCCACGAGCTGCGCAATCCGCTCGGCGCCATCAGGAACTCCATGGCCCTCGTGCATCAGCTCACTGCCGGCAAGCAGCTCGGCGTCGAGCGCGCGCTCGAGCGCGTCGACCGCAATATCGAGCGCTGCACCGCCATCATCGCCGCCATGCTCGAGTTCACCCACGCGAAGGAGATAACGCGCACGCCGACGGCGATCGCCGCCTGGCTCGCAGAGATGCTGGCGGGTCACCCGATGCCCGCGGGGATCGCGCTCGAGCGCGACCTGCGCGCCTCTGACGAAGTCGCGATCGACCGTGAGCGCTTCCAGCAGGCCATCGTCGGCATCATCGACAATGCGGTGCAGGCGCTGCAGGATCCGGCCTGGGCGCCGCCCGACAACTATCCGCGCCGCATCACCGTGCGCGCGGAGAGCGCCGGGCCGCATGTGCGGCTGTCCATCATCGACAACGGCCCGGGCATTCCGCCGGACGTGCTGCCGCGCATCTTCGAGCCGCTGTTCACCACCAAGGGTTTCGGCGTCGGCCTCGGCCTGCCGACCGTCCGCCAGATCGTCGAGAAGCATGGCGGCACCATCGACGTCGCCAGCGCCGGCGCCGGCGGCACGACCGTGACGGTCTGGCTGCCGCGTCACGGGGACGCCCAGCCGCTGGCGACCGACGCCACGGACCGCGAGGCCGCCGCCTAGGTTGACGGCCGCCCCTCGCCGCGCGCATCTATTGCGCTCATCGACGAGGATGCATGACCGGCGAATCAACGACCATGGAGGGCGGCTGCGGCTGCGGCGCGGTGCGCTACCGCGTGACGGGCGCGCCGAAATGGGCCTCCCACTGCCACTGCCGGGATTGCCGGCGCGCCGCCGGCGCGTCCTACGTGACCTATGTCGGGCTGGACGCGCCGCAGGTTATATGGAGCGGCGACACGCCGGCGCTCTATCACTCGTCGCCCGGCGTCACCCGGAGCTTCTGCGGCAAATGCGGCACGTCCCTCGCCTATGAGGGCGAACGCTGGCCCGGCGAAGTCCATATCTTCGCGGCCACGCTCGACGATCCCGGCCTGATCGCGCCGCAGGCCCATGTCTATGTCGGGCAGAAGCTGCCCTGGGTGCATCTGGGCGACGGCCTGCCGCGCTTCCGCACCCTGCCGCGCGAAGGCCCGGCGCTCACCGACTGAATTCGCATGAGCGCCAAGCGCGGCCCGCCCCACGATCCCGACCTCCTGATCGCCCAGGTTCTCGCCATGGGCGCCGAGTTCGCCGGCCCGGCCGAGGACATCGTTTTCTCCTGGCTCATCACATTGGCGCCGGACATCGATCCGGCCGACGCTGCCAGCAAGCTCCTCGACGAACACCATCTGCGCGCTGACCCGGTTCCCGCCGGTCCCCTCGGCCGGCTCTGGACCCTCGTGCGCGAAACCGCCGAATTCCCCGACTCCCGCCTGCGCACGACCGCCTCCGCCCGCCGTGGTCGCCGCCGCCCGCGCCATTGACGGGTTTCCGACAGATGCCGTCGCCGGTTTGAAAGCCATCCCGGCTTGTACGATTATCAGTTTCCTCCCCCACGCAGTGGGGGAGGATCAAGGTGGGGGTCTCTCCGCAGCTCGATGCCATACGTTTCCAGACTCGACCGCGACAGAGCGCGCGACCTCCGCCGTAATCAAACCAGGGCGGAGCGCGCGCTATGGCAGATTCTGCGGCATCCCGATCTCGCCGGCCGGCACTTCCGTCGGCAACACCCGATCTCACCGTATATCGCCGACTTCGCCTCTATTCGGGCGCGACTGATCATCGAAGCCGACGGAACCCAGCATGGGCCTGAGAACCGGTATGACCAGAAGCGCGACGCGTTTCTTCGGAAGCGCGGCTGGCGAATCTTGCGCTTCTGGAACGAAGAGATACTGACCAACCCGGACTATGTGTTGGCTCAAATCCAGCTGTCCCTCGACCCCCACCTAACCTCCCCCACTTCGTGTGGGAGGGATACCACCGACGAGCGGTATGAGAGTGACGTCGGATGAACGCCGCGTCTTGCCGCACAACTATCCAATCTCCTCCCCCACGCAGTGGGGGAGGATTAAGGTGGGGGTCTCTCCGCAACTGGATACCGCGCGCGTGTCCCCGCGGCCCCCACCCAACCTCCCCCACTCCGTGGAGGAGGAGTAATACCGAGCAGCAAGACCAGGGAGTCCTGACATGAAAACCCACGCCCGTGTGGTCATCGTCGGCGGCGGCGTCGTCGGCGTCAGCATCCTCTATCACCTGACCAAGAAGGGCTGGACCGATGCGGTGTTGGTCGAAAAGATGGACCTGACGCACGGCTCGACTTGGCACGCCGCAGGCCTGCTGCCGCTCTTCAACATGAGCTACTCGATCGGCCAGCTGCACAAATACAGCGTCGATCTCTATCAGCAGCTGGAAGCCGAGACCGGCCAGGCCGTGGGCTTCCACAAGACCGGCAACCTCCGCCTCGCCACCAACCGCGATCGCATGGACGAGTACTACAAATATTGCGGCACCGCGAACACCATCGGCGTGCCCTTCCGCGTGATCACGCCGGCGCAAGTCAAAGAGCTGTGGCCGCTCTGCAACACCGACGGCATCGTCGGCGCGCTCTATCATCCCGATGACGGCCACGTCGCGCCCGCCGATGTGACGATGGCGCTGGCCAAGGGCGCGCGCACCCGCGGCGGCGAGATCTACCGCCAGACCAAGGTCACGGCCATCGAGCAGAAGCCGAACGGCGAATGGCTGGTGAAGACCGACAAGGGCGACATTTCCTGCGAGCATGTGGTCACCGCCACCGGCTCCTGGGCGCGCCAGACCGCGGCCATGGTCGGCCTCGACATACCCGTCATCGCGGTCGAACACCAGTATCTCGTCACCGAGCCGGCGCCCGAGCTGGAGGAGCGCAAGAAGCAGGGCCTGCCAGAGCTCGCGGTCTTGCGCGAGAGCGACGCCTCCTACTACATGCGCGAGGAGCGCCAGGGCTTCATCCTCGGACCCTACGAGAAGGGAGCACCCGCCTGGGCCGTCGATGGCGTTTCCGACAGCTTCGGCCAGGAGCTTTTGGCGCCGGACATGGACCGGCTGGAGCCGCACATCAACGCCGCCATCAACCGCGTGCCCACCTTCGGCAAGGTCGGCGTGAAGGACTGCATCAACGGCCCCATTCCCTACACGCCCGACGGCTCGCCGCTCATCGGCCCGGCCTGGGGCCTGAAGAATTTCTGGCTCGCCGAGGGCTTCAGCTTCGGCATCACCGCTGCCGGCGGCGCCGGCGATCTGCTGACCGACTGGATGGTCGAGGGCGAGCCGGCGATCGATCCCTGGGACCTCGACGCCCGCCGCTTCGGCGCCTACGCCAACAAGCGCTACACCAAGATCAAGAACGAGGAGTGCTACGAACACGTCTTCGTCCTGCACTACCCGCTGGAGGAGCGCCCGGGCGCGCGTCCCGCGAAGACCGCGCCCTGCTACGACCGCATGAAGCAGCTCGGCGCCGTGTTCGGCCAGAAGTTCGGCTGGGAGCGGCCCAATTGGTTCGCGCCGACGAAATCGAAACAGAAGGACAAATACAGCTTCCGCCGCACCAACTTCTTCGAGCCGGTGCGCGAAGAGTGCAAGGCCGTGCGGGAGCGCGCCGGCCTGCTCGACCTCACGGGCTTCTCGAAGTTCGAGATCTCCGGCCCCGGCGCGGAAGGCTTCCTCGACAAGCTCGTCGCCAACCGCCTGCCGCAGAAGGTCGGCCGCATCGCGCTGGCCCATGCGCTGACGCCGCAAGGCGGCGTGCGCTCGGAGCTCACCATCAACCGCCTCGCACCCGACCGCTTCTATGTCGTCAGTGCCGCCGCCGCCGAGCGCCACGACTCCGACGTGATGTGGCGCGCCCTGCCGCCGAACGGCGGCGTGCGCATCGACAATCTCACGCAGGCCTGGGGCGTGCTCGTGTTGGCCGGCCCGAAGTCGCGCGATGTGCTCAAGAAGATCACCGACGCCGATCTCTCGAACGAGAAATTCCCCTGGCTCTCCGGCCAGGACATCACCATCGGCCACGCCCCCGTGCGTGCCTTGCGCGTCAACTTCGTGGGCGAGCTCGGCTGGGAGCTGCACCACCCCCTCACCTATCAGAACGTGATCTTCGACGCGATCATGGAAGCCGGGAAGGAATTCGATATCAAGCCGTTCGGCATCCGCGCCATGGACAGCCTGCGCATCGAGAAGAGCTACAAATACTGGCGCGGCGACCTCTTCACGGAATACACCGCCTGGGAATCCGGTCTCGACCGCTTCGTGCACCTGAATAAGGGCGAGTTCACCGGACGCGAGGCGCTGGTGCGCCAGCAGCAGGAGGGCGTGCCGCGCAAGTTCGTCACCGTCGAGGTGGACGCCAAGGACTCCGATCCCTGGGGCAACGAGCCGCTCTTCATCGGCAAGAAGATGGTGGGACGGACGACCACCGGCGCCTACG
>JBGPEQ010000004.1:0-25034 GCA_041482855.1 Dongiaceae bacterium
CAAGCACGACGTGCTCGCGCACATCGTCGATGCCATCACCAACCCCCTCTTCGTGAAGGACGAGCAGCACCGCCTCGTCGTCGTGAACGACGCGTTCTGCGTCCTTCTCGGCCGCACGCGCGCGGACCTGATCGGGCGCACCGACTTCGATTTCGTGCCGGCCGAGCAAGCGCGCATCTTCCAGGCCAAGGACAAGGTGGTCCTGGAGACCGGCGCTGCCGACGAGAACGAGGAGCCGCTGACGAGCGCCGCGGGGAAGCAGCACTGGATCCTCACGCGCAAGTCGCTCATCAGGACGCCGGACGGCGAGCGCTACGTCATCGGCGTGATCACCGACATCACCGAGCGCAAGCAGATGGAAGTCGACCTGCGCGAAGCGAATACTAGTCTGAAGTCGGCGATGGAAAAGCTCGCGAACACCGAGCGCCTGGCGACGATCGGCCAGGTTGCCGCCACCGTCAGCCACGAATTGCGCAACCCGCTCGGCGCCATCCGCAATTCCATGGCCCTCGTGCACCAGCGCACCGCCGGCAAGCAGCTCGGCGTCGAGCGCGCGCTCGAGCGCGTGGATCGCAACATCCAGCGCTGCGCCACCATCATCGCTGCCCTGCTCGAGTTCACCCACAAGAAGGAAACCGTGCGGGCGCCGACGCCGATCGATGCCTGGCTCGGCCTTGTGTTGGCGCACTACAAGATTCCCGAGGGCATCGATCTCATGCGCGAGTTGAAGGCCGTGGACGAAGTCGCGCTCGACAAGGAGCAGTTCCGGCAGGTCGTCGTCAATCTCGTCGACAACGCCGCCCAGGCCCTGAACGATCCGGCCTGGGACCCGCCGGCGCACCACCCGCGCCGCATCACCGTCCGTTCGGAGAGCGCCGGCCCGCATGTGCGCCTGTCGGTCATCGATACCGGCCCCGGCATTCCCCCGGACGTGCTGCCGCGCATTTTCGAGCCGCTGTTCACCACCAAGAACTTCGGCGTCGGCCTTGGCCTGCCCACGGTCCGCCAGATCGTCGAGCTGCATGGCGGCACGATCGACGTGGACAGCGCCGTCGACGCCGGCACGACCGTCACTATCTGGCTCCCGCGCCTCGCCGAAGCCGCACCCTCCCAAGCCTTCGCCGCCGGCCGCGGGGTCGCGGCTTAGTCTCGAGCTGATCTCGACGATCGTGTGACACGAGGTGTCCGCGCCGGGCAGGCGCGTACTCAATGGAACGCGCCCGCGTCTCGGGCAACGAGAGCGCAAGGGGTGCCGCGTCGTCGGATGTTATTGCCAAGTCCTGGCGTATCGCTTCATCAGCCCGTTGTCGCGGGCGTCAAGTGTGTCAGGACGCATCGCCACTTGCCCTCGATCGTCCGGTAGACGTCGGTGATCCATTCGTCGGCGCTGATCGGTTCACCCCGGAACATGCCGGTGTTCCGGCCTCTGCCAGTCACGATGGCGATGTCGCCATAGACCTTCACCCGCACAACCTCCTTCGCCATGCTGTCGTGACTGAGAACGCCATTCTTGATGGCCGACAGGATATCGGCGCGGTCAACCGGGCCTCTTTCGGGCGTCACGAGGCACCAGTCCTCGGAGATGCAGTCGGCAATCCGTTCGACGTCGTTCGAGATCATCGCCGCATTGAAATTACCTTCGATCGTTCGGAAGATGTCCATTGGGTTGTCGGCCATGCTGGGCTCCCGTCGTGCGATTGCGCTTGTTGCACCCTCAAGGGCGATAAGTTCCAAATGACCAGAGGTGTCCCTCCAGATCCCGCACGGAGTACTGGCGCGCGCCGTAGTCGGTGTCGGCGAGCGGCATCGCAATTTCGGCGCCGGCCGCCATCGCTCGCGCATAGTGGGCATCGATTTCGTTCACGACGACGTAGACGCCGCCTCGCTCCGTCGACCAGGGATTGGCGGGATCAGGTCTGCGATTCCCTGCCAGCATGAGCATGCCGCGGCCAAATGCGAGTTCGGCGTGGCCGACACCGTCGTCGGTCGATGCGGCCTCGAATTGGCTCCTGAAGCCGAAAGCGCGTATGAGCCAGTCGATGGCGGATCGACCATCCCTGTAGCGCAGGACCGGACAAACGTCGGGCGAGATGGGATCTGGCTGTGACACGGCGCTCTCCTTGGGAATTGGACATGGCCGAGTATTCCCCCCTTTGATCGACCCGTATTGGACGAAATTTCCAGGGCTCAGCGGTCGGGCAACGGCGCCAGTTCGGGATCGCGCTCGTTCAGATACTCGGTGGGCGTCACGCCGGAGAACGATCGAAAATCGCGGTTGAAATGCGCCTGGTCGAAATAGCCCGCATCCTGTGCGATCCGGGCGAGGTTGGGCGCCTGGTCCGACATTTGCCGAAGGGCACTGTTGAACCGAAGTATGCGTGCGATCGTCTTCGGCGGCAGTCCGACCTGGTGCCGGAACGCTTGGATCAGGCGCTTGCTGCTGAGCCCGGTTTCGAGCGCCAGTTTGCCAATAGCAATATCTCCAAGCGCCTCGACCAACATGCCAAGCGATCGGTGAACCTCAGGCGACAGGCCCGTTGCGCCCAGGAGTCGGCCCGTCAGAAAACTTTCAAGGATATCAAACCGCGCGAACCAGCTGATGGTATTGCCGAGCCGCTCGATCAGGCGAGCCGCATCACGTCCCAGAACGTCTTGGAGTGACATGACGCGGTCGGTGAAGTCGTCCATGGGATTGCGCAACAAGCGATAGGCCGCGTCAAGAGTCAGGTTGACTTGCAGGCATTCAACGGAGCCGCTCGACTCGACCAGCGAATAACGCCGGTGTGCGCCGGCAAAAAAAGAAGAGTTGTCGGCGCCGGAAATCCGAAACGGCGCACCGAAGCTCAGAATGACGGGCACGAACAGCGTCGGGAGTTCGCGGCGGCGAACAATTTTAGTCGTGGCCTCCGACCATCCGACCTAGTGGCCGACGACGAACGGGCGCAGAGCCGGGCTCGCAGGCGACAGGAAAGCCCGCCATTGACCGCTTGCAGCTTGTCGTACAGCGACGATACGATCGCTCATTCACACACGCTAGCACATTTCCGCTTCTGTGATATGCGGGCGGCTGAATGGGACGTATTGGTCCGATCTGACCCGGAGCGGTCATCAATGAAAGCGCGATGATACGAGGGTCAGAGTAGATTTATCCTGCGAACCGGGGTAAGCTGGCGGCCTTCGCATCAACTAGGTCGCCGGTTCATGGCTCGTCTTACCCGCTTTTTCCTCCCGAATCAGCCCATTCACGTGATTCACCGCGGCAAGGACGGCCGTCGCGTGTTCTTCGGCAGGGGCGACTTCGAGCGCTACCGCGGCTGGCTCGCCGAGGCGGCGGAGAAGTATGGCTGCGCCATCCATGCCTATGCGCTCATGCCCAACCAAGTCCACCTGCTGGTGACGCCGCGCACGGCCGGGAGCCTGCCGCGCCTGCTGCAGTCGCTCGGCCGCCGCCATACCCGCCAGGTCAACGCCGCCCGCGACCTCGATGGCGCCCGCTGGGAGGGCCGCTACCGGGCGGCCCCGATCGAGGCCGGCGCGCATCTGCTGGATTGCATGCGCTGCATCGAGGGCAACCCGGTCCGGGAAGGCCTCACGACCCGCGCCGGCGCCTACGCGTGGTCGAGCCATGATGCCCACACCGGCGGTGCCGCCGACCCCGTGCTGAGCGACCACCGGCTCTACCGCGACCTCGGGGCTACCGCGGCCAAGCGGCAGCGCGTCTATCGCAATCTGTTCCGGGCCCCCTTCGCCAAGGGCTTCCTCGACGATCTGCAGGCGGCCGTCAATGGCGGCTGGGCGCTCGGCAGCCCGGCCTTCCAGCGCCGCATCGCCGCCGCTTCCGGCCGCCGCGTCACCCCGCTGCCCCGCGGCCGCCCCCGCAAGGCCAAACCGGCGCCCAAGCGCCGCAAACGCCGCTGAACGGCGCGGCCCGATTTCGTCGCTGATCGCGCTTGACGGCAGCCACGATAGTTGCCATACTGTTCCAGTCAGTGGCGCACTTGGCCATCGGCTCGGTCTTTGACATCGTGGATAGGTTGAAACGCAATCCCATCGTCACCCCGTGGCGACGGCGATGCAGGTTCCGCGCGCCCGTGTTAACCTTTTGCATAAGGTTGTTTTCGATTTTCGCGCTTGGCATACCTGTGACATCAGACCAGTCATCGCCTCCCGCTGGACATGGGGTGCATCGCTCAAATCAATGATGACCTGATGTAGGTGCGGCCTCCATGTGGCCGGCCTTCTTCGGTAACCATCGCGCCGAAACCAGGGCGCCCACGCGGGGGCGCTCCCACAAGACCGATGATCGGCGCCTTCTCCGCTTGGCATGGGGTCCATCGCTCAAATTGCGTGCCTGGTCAGGACGCTGAAAACCTCCCCGTCTCCGCGGCCTCCGCGTGAGACATCTTCCAGCGGGCGCCGATCTCCGCTGGGCATGGGGTCCATCGTCTAAATTCGAGGGTCGGCGCGGATCGATCGGCCTTCTTCCTTGCCAATCCGGCTCCCGCCGGGTATGTGATCGCCTGCTAAATCCGCACGCGGGTTCTGCGGTCGGCCGGGGAGAAATCCCGGCAGGTCGCTCCGGTGTCCAGGCCTGCAGGGCCGGGACCAACGCCCGCGGTGGCTCAACCGGAAAAGGAACGATCATGGCGCTGCCGACATTCACCATGCGCCAGCTCTTGGAAGCTGGCGTGCATTTCGGACACCACACCCGCCGCTGGAACCCGAAGATGGGCCCTTACATCTTCGGCATCCGCAACAACGTGCACATCATCGATCTCGAGCAGACCGTGCCGCTGCTCTACCGCTCGCTCGAGGCCGTGCGCGATGTGGTCGGCCAGGGCGGCCGCGTGCTGTTCGTGGGCACCAAGCGCTCGGCGAGCGACAAGATCGCCGATGCCGCCAAGCGCTGCGGGCAGTTCTACGTCAACCACCGCTGGCTCGGCGGCATGCTCACGAATTGGAAGACGATCTCCAATTCGATCAAGCGGTTGAAGACGGTCGATGATCAATTGACTCAAGGCCAGTCGGGCCTCACCAAGAAGGAGGTCCTGAACCTAACGCGCGAGCGCGACAAGCTCGAGCGGGCGCTCGGCGGCATCAAGGAGATGGGCGGTCAGCCCGATATCCTCTTCATCATCGACACCAACAAGGAGGCCATCGCGGTCGCCGAGGCCACCAAGCTCCACATCCCCGTGGTGGCCGTGATCGACAGCAACTCCGACCCGACCGGCATCACCTTCCCGATCCCCGGCAACGACGATGCGATCCGGGCCATCGGCACCTACTGCGACCTCATCTCCGATGCCGTGCTCGACGGTATCCAGCAGGAGATCGTCAAGCGCGGCGGCGATGCCGGCGAGGCCGAGACCGCACCGGTCGAGCCGCTGCCGCCGCCACCGGAAGCCCCCGGCGGTGCCGAGGCGGAAGGGGCCCCGGCCGCTTAGCATCCGGCGCGGCCGCCAACCACCCAATCGCAACGCACCACTCATCCGAGGGGTAGACGACAATGGCCGAAATCACGGCGGACCTCATCAAGCGGCTACGGGAGAACACCGGCGCCGGCATGATGGACTGCAAGAAGGCACTCAGCGAAAGCGGTGGCAATCTCGACGACTCCGTCGACTGGCTGCGCAAGAAGGGATTGGCGGCGGCCCAGAAGAAGGCCGGCCGGGTGGCGGCCGAAGGGCTGGTGGCGGTGGTCGTCGAGGGCGGCCGCGGCGCCGTCGTCGAGGTCAACTCCGAGACCGACTTCGTCGCCCGCAACGACAAGTTCCAGGGCTTCGTCGGCGCCGTCGCCAAGCTGGCGGCGCAGAGCAAGGACCTGCAGGACCTGACGGGGAAGACCATCCCTGGCGACGGCAAAACCGTGGCCGACAGGCTCACCGACCTGGTGGCGACCATCGGCGAGAACATGTCGCTCCGCCGCATGGCCACGCTCTCGGCCGGAGCGGGCGTCGTGGCGTCCTATGTCCACAGCGCCCTGGCGCCGGGCCTCGGCAAGATCGGCGTCCTCGTCGCCCTCGAGTCGACGGGCAACAAGGAGAAGCTGGCGGCTCTCGGCAAACAGATCGCCATGCATATCGCCTTCGGCAATCCCCAGGCCCTCACGACCGACGCCATCGACAAGTCTGCAATCGAGCGCGAGCGCGCTGTGCTGGCCGATAAGGCCAAGGCCTCCGGCAAACCGGAAGCGGTGGTTGCGAAGATGGTGGAAGGCGGTCTGCGCAAATTCTTCGAGGACGTGGTCCTGCTGGAGCAGACATATGCAGGCCCGCCGTCCCCGAGCATCGATGCCAGCAGCAAGGTGAGCATCGTCGTCGAGAGAGCGGCCAAGGAGATCGGGGCGCCGGTGAAGATCGCGGGCTTCGTGCGCATGGCGCTGGGCGAGGGGATCGAGCGCGCCAAGGAGTGAGGCTCTACGGGCGCTTACCCGGCGTCCCCAACTTTGCCACAGTTCCGCCCGCAAGTCGTCGTAGCGCGGGTTTATCAGGGCGGGCGAATCCGTGTATCATCCGCGCCCATCGCCGGGTGGCACCACGGCGGCTTGGCAGAGGAGTGAGCGACCCATGGCGGATCGGCTGGCTGAACGCACTGTCGTGTCGCTGAAGGCGCAATATCGCCGCGTCCTCCTGAAGATCTCCGGCGAAGCGCTCATGGGGCCGCAGGAGTTCGGTCTCGACCAGGAAACCGTGAAGCGCATCGCTCGCGACGTGCAGGCCGTCAATCGGATGGGCGTCGAGATCTGCCTGGTGATCGGCGGCGGCAACATCTTCCGCGGGGTAACCGGCGCGACCCAGGGCATGCAGCGCGCGGCGGCCGACTACATGGGCATGCTCGCCACCGTGATGAACGCGCTCGCGATGCAGAACGCGCTCGAGCAGATCGGCGTGACCACGCGCGTCCAATCCGCGATCACCATGACATCGGTGTGCGAGCCGTATATCCGCCGTCGCGCGCTGCGGCATATGGAAAAGGGTCGCGTCGTCATCTTCGCCGCCGGCACCGGCAATCCGTTCTTCACCACGGATACCGCGGCCGCACTGCGCGCCTCCGAGATGGGGTGCGACGTCCTGCTCAAGGGCACCAAGGTCGACGGCGTCTACAGCGCCGATCCCCGCAAGATGCCGGACGCGCAGCGCTACGACCGGCTGACCTATCTCGAGGTGCTGTCGCGCGACCTCAAGGTCATGGATGCTGCGGCAGTCTCGCTGGCGCGCGAGAATCGCATTCCCATTCTCGTGTTTTCGATTCAACAAGAAGGGGCCTTTGCCGACGTGATCGCCGGCAAGGGCCGGTTCACAATCATCAAAGACGAGGGTTAGGACCGTGTCTGCGGCTGAAATGACTGAAATCAAACGTCGCATGGACGGCGCGCTGGAAGCGCTGCGGCGGGAGTTCGCGGGATTGCGCACGGGGCGGGCGTCCGTGCATCTTCTGGATTCGGTGGTGGTCAAGGCCTATGGCAACGAGATGCCGCTGGTCCAGGTCGGCACCGTCAACGTGCCGGAGTCGCGCATGATCACCGTGCAGGTGTGGGACCGCAGCCTGGTCCCGGCCGTGGAGCGGGCGATCCGCGATGCCGGCCTCGGCGTCAACCCGATGTCGGACGGCCAGCTGGTGCGGGTGCCGATCCCCGAGCTCAGCCAGGAGCGCCGCCAGGAACTCGGCAAGATCGCCCACAAATACGCCGAGCAGGCCCGCGTCGCCGTGCGCAACGTGCGCCGCGACGGCATGGATGCGCTCAAGAAGCTCGAGAAGGACCACAAGATCTCCAAGGACGAGCACCGCCAGCGCTCCGACGAGGTGCAGAAGGCCACCGACCAGCACATCAAGATGGTCGATGACGCGTTGGCGCAGAAGGAAAAGGAGATCATGCACGTCTGATGGAGGCGCTCCCGTCATCCGCCGATGCGCGCCCGCCGCTCCACGTCGCCATCATCATGGACGGCAACGGGCGGTGGGCGAAGGCGCGCGGCCTGCCGCGCACGATCGGCCATCAGCGCGGCGCGGAAGCGGTGCGCCGTACGGTGATGGGGGCCGTCGAACTCGGTATCTCCCATCTCACCCTCTTCGGCTTTTCCTCCGAGAACTGGAAGCGTCCGGCCTCGGAGATCGACGACCTCATGACGCTCTTGCGCTTCTACCTGCGCAGCGAGATCGCCGAACTCGACCGCAACGGGGTGCGCATCCGCGTCATCGGCGATCGCGACCGCTTGGCCGACGACATTGTCTCGCTCATCGACGAGGCTGAAACGCGCACCTGCAATAATGTACGCCTCAATCTCGCGGTCGCACTCAGCTACGGCGGGCGCGGCGAGATCGCGCGCGCGGCCCGGCGTCTGGCACAGGCCGTAAAAACGGGCGACTTGGCTGTCGATGACATCGATGAAGTGGCCTTCGCGCGCCAACTTCTGACGGTCGACATGCCGGATCCCGATCTCGTCATCCGCACCAGCGGCGAAAAGCGCATCAGCAACTTTCTGCTCTGGCAGTCGGCCTACGCGGAGCTGGTGTTCATGGATCGCCTGTGGCCCGATTTCACCAGGGACGATCTCGATGATGCGATTCGCGAATTCCGCCGCCGCGACCGTCGGTACGGTGCCGCGCGCTGACGCGAGCGTTTTTCGTACGCGAGTCCTCTCGGCGTTGATCCTGGCGCCGGTGGCGCTCGGCGCGGCCTATTTCGGCCGGCCCGTCTGGGACGCGCTCGTCGCTGTCATGGGCGCGTGCATGGCGTGGGAGTGGGCGCGTCTCTGCGGCGGCGGCCGTCTGTCGCGCGCCGGCGCGATTTCCATGGCGATCGCCCCCGTGGCTGTCGCCGTTGGCGCGCTCGCGGGCATCGTCCCCGCACTGGTCATTGTCGGTGCCGGCGCCGTGCTCGTCGGCCTGGGCGCCCGCCTGGAGGGCGCACGCAGCCCGCTGTGGCCCGCTGCGGGTGTCGTCTATGTCGGCATGCCCTGCCTCGCGATGGCGTGGTTGCGTGCAATGCCGGATGACGGTCTTGCCACGCTCCTCTGGGTACTGGCGCTAGTGTGGGCGACCGATACCGGCGGCTACATCGCCGGACGCGGCCTCGGCGGACCGAAGTTGGCGCCGCGCATCAGCCCCAACAAGACCTGGGCCGGACTTATCGGCGGCATGATTGCGGCGGCCGCCGTCGGATTGGCTGCAGCTCTCCTGGTGCCGGATGTCCCCGCATGGATCGCCGTTCCTCTTAGCGCCACTCTGGCTGTCGTCGAACAGACCGGCGATCTCTTCGAGTCTGCCGTCAAGCGCCATTTTGGTGTCAAGGACAGCAGCCGTCTGATACCCGGGCATGGCGGCGTCCTCGATCGCGTCGATGGCCTGTTGGCCGTCAGCCTCGCGGTCGCGGCATTGAGCGGGGCGGCCGGGCACACCATCTTGATTTGGCGGTGATTTTGGGTCACATGCATGGGTCATCCGGCTATGGGCAGCCCGGAACATCTATGCTAATGCTGCGGCCGCCTGGGCGGGGCCGCAGGTTGCACCCGCGCGTGGCCAGGAACTGAGTTTCGTCCGATGGAATTTTTGACCGGCGCCGCACACAATATCATCAGCCTGCTCGTGCTGTTGACTCCTGTCGTGTTCGTGCATGAGCTCGGCCACTTCTGGGTCGCGCGCCGTTCGGGAGTGCGCGTCGAAGTATTTTCAGTCGGATTCGGCCCGGAGCTGTTTGGCTACACTGACCGCTTCGGGACGCGCTGGAAGTTCAGCGCCATCCCCCTTGGCGGCTATGTGAAGATGTTCGGCCAGGCTGATCGCGTGCTCGAGGCGGACGGCCGCGAGCGCGACATGACCGCCGCAGAGCGCTCGGTGGCGTTTCACCACAAGCGGCTTTGGCAGCGCGCTGCAATCGTCTTCGCCGGTCCGGCCGCCAACTATGTGCTGACCATCGCGGCTCTCACGCTACTCTACGCTATCGTCGGTCAGCCAAACCTACCGACGGTGGTAGGCGAAGTTAAGCTGGGTAGCGCGGCCGAAGCCGCCGGCATTCAGACCGGCGATCGCATCCTCAGCATCAACGGTCAGTCGACCAAGAGTTTCGATGATTTGGTATCGCTGGTGCAGAACAGCGGCGGTCAGTCGTTGACCCTGATCATACGGCGTGGTGAAAGCGAGCTGCCGATCACCGCCCAGCCGCGTCCCGTGGATGATGCCGGGGCCGACACCTCGCATCAGACCTTCAGACTCGGCATCGCACCGGGCGGCGATCCCGAATATGAGCGCCGGAGTCTGCTAGGGGCCGGTGAGGCGGCCGTCGGCCAGACCTATCACGTGACGATCCAGATCCTCGTCAACCTGTGGCAGATGGTCACAGGCGAGCGATCGAGCCAGGAGCTTGGCGGCGTGTTGCGAATCGGCAAGATCGCCGGCGATGTGGCGAACAGCAGCTACATCGATTTCCTGTTTCTCATTCCCGCTTTGTCGCTCAATCTGGGCCTGCTCAATCTGTTTCCGATTCCGCTGCTGGACGGCGGCCACTTGACGTTCTACGCAATCGAGGCTATCCGCGGCCGACCGCTTGGGGAGCGTGCTCAGGAGTGGGGGCTCCGCATTGGTGTTGCCCTTGTTCTCGGTCTCATGGTGTTCGCGACGTGGAATGACCTCGTCCTGTTCAAGGTCATCGACTACCTAAAAAACCTCGTAACGTAGAATAAGCGCATTGGGGGAGTCAGCTTGGGGAAGTGGATTGAACGGCTGATCGTCGCGTTCGGTCTCGTGGTGGTTTCGGTCGTTGCGACGCCGGTCGCCGCGCAGAACATCTTTACCGGCGAGCCGATCGCCAATATCCGGGTCGAGGGCAATCAGCGCATCGAGGCAGAAACCGTCCTGTCCTACATGCAGCTCAGCCCGGGCGACAAGTTCGAGGCGGCGCGCGTCGACAAGGCGCTCAAGAACCTGTTCGCCTCCGGCTTGTTCGCCGACGTCAGTTTCCGCCGCGAGGGCGCTGACCTCGTCGTGACCGTGGTCGAGAACCCCATCATCAATCGACTGGCGTTTGAGGGAAACAGCCACATCAAGGACGCCGACCTCCAGAACGAAGTGCAGTTGCGGCCGCGCGTCGTCTACACCGCCACCAAGGTACAGGCCGACGCCAAGCGAATCCTCGATATCTACCGGCGCAGCGGCCGCTTCGCGGCGACCGTCGAGCCCAAGGTGATCCCGCTGGATCAGAACCGCGTCGATCTGGTCTTCGAGATCCATGAAGGCGATGTCACCGAGGTGCGCCGGATCGATTTCGTCGGCAACAAGGTGTTCAGCGATTCCGATTTGCGCAGTCAGATTCTGACCAAGGAGAGCGCCTGGTACCGGTTCCTCAGCTCGAACGACACCTACGATCCGGATCGCCTCACGGTCGACCGCGAGTCCCTGCGCAACTTCTACCTCAAGAACGGATATGCCGATTTCCGCGTCGTCTCGTCGGTGGCCGAGCTGTCGCCGGACAAGAACGCCTTCTTCATCACCTTCACGGTTGAGGAAGGAGAGCGCTACACCTTTGGCCCCATCAACGTGAAGACCACGCTCAAGGACCTCGATCCTGCGAGCTTGCGGAACGACATCACGACCGTCGAAGGCGATTGGTACGATGCCGGCGAAGTCGAGAAGACGATCAATGCCATCAGCGACAAGGTCGGGGATCTCGGCTACGCCTTCGTCGAGGTCAAGCCAGAGGTGGAGAAGGATCGCGAGAAGAGGACGATCGCGCTCACCTATGACATCCAGGAAGGTCCGCGCGTCTACGTCGAGCGGATCGACATCAGCGGCAACGTGCGGACCCTCGATGAGGTGATCCGTCGCGAGTTCCGCGTCGTCGAAGGCGATGCCTTCAATGCTTCCAAGATCCGGCGTACGCGGCAGCGGATCCAGAATCTCGGCTTCTTCAGCAAGGTGGATCTCAAGACGGTGCAGGGCAGCAGCCCGGACCGAACGGTCGTGGAGGTCAACGTGGAGGAGCAGTCGACCGGCGAGCTTTCGTTCGGCGCCGGCTTTTCGACTTCCGACGGTCCCGTCGGCAACGTGGGCGTCCGCGAGCGCAACCTGCTCGGCCGCGGACAGGATCTGCGGCTCGATTTCGTCATCTCCGGTTCGCGCTCGCAATTGAACTTCAGCTTTACCGATCCATATTTCCTCGATCAGGATCTCTCCGCCGGCGTGGACGCCTACCGGACGGAAACCGACCGTACCAGCGATACGTCGTTCAAGGAGAGAAATCTGGGCGGTGGCTTTCGATTCGGTTGGGACTGGAGCGAGTTCCTGCGCCAGAACGTTCGCTACAATCTGAGCAATGATGAGATATTCGACATCAAAGCGTCGTCTTCACAGGCCATCCAGGTGCAGCACGGGTCCGAGGTGTCGTCGGTCGTCAGCCAGGAACTCACCTATGATCGGCGCGATAGCAAGCTCAATCCGACAGAAGGCTATTTCGTCAGGGTTGCTACTGATGTGTCTGGCGCGGGCGGTGATACCCAGTACTTGCGCACCCGGTTGAATGTCGGCTACTTCCACCCGATCGGCGAGGATCTGGTGGCGAGCGTCACCGGCGAGGGTGGGTACATCTTCGGCTTCGACCAGAATATTCGGATAACCGATGACTTCTTCCTCGGTGGCGCCAACCTGCGCGGCTTTCGCGCGAGAAGCGTCGGACCTCGCGATCTCGCCACGGGCGATTTCCTGGGCGGCAACAAATATTTCGCAGGATCGGTGCAGCTGTCATTTCCGTTGGGATTGCCTGAAGAGTACAAAATCCGGGGGCGTGCATTCAGCGACTTCGGCACGCTGTTCGACAATGATTTCGACGGCTTGGCGGGGACAAACATAACGGACAGGGCGAGCATCCGGGCATCGGCCGGCGCCGGCATAACTTGGGACTCGCCCTTTGGGCCCTTCGCCTTCGATCTAGCCTATCCATTCCTCAAAGAGAGTAGCGACAAAGAAGAGTTCTTCCGGTTCAGCGTTGGAACGAGGTTCTGATCAATGAAGCACAGACAAGCACGATTGCTCTTGATTGCCGCGACAATCGCCATCCAGGCCCTTTGGGTCGCCGATTCGACCCCGGCATCCGCACAGCAACAGCCGGTGCCCGTAGTCGTCGGCGTGGTCAGTGCCGATGCAATCGTGCAGGACTCCAAAGCAGGAAAAAGCCTCAAAGCCCAGGTTGAACAGCAACAGAAGGCGATCAAGGCGGATTACGGCAAGCAGCAGAAGCTATTCGATGACGCGGCTCGGAAACTGATGCAGCAGAAGGACACGCTATCGGCCGACGAGTTCCAGAAGAAGAGGGATGATATGAAGCGGCAGGGGGACCAGGAAACCAAGGCCCTAAACGACCGTCAGCGTCTGCTGGACCGGGGCGTTACCAAGAGCCAGGAGCAGATCGTACAGGCCCTCGTAGAGGTCGTGAAAGATGTGGCCAAGGCGCATGGATTGACTCTCATCGTGTCAAGGTCGGTGACGCCCTACTTCGACGCCAGCTATGACATCTCGCCGGAAGTGATGCAAAAGCTGAACGCGAAGCTGCCGTCGGTCAAATTGCAGCAGGCGAGCGACCCGCAATAGGCGGCGGCGTAGATGGTGCTCGGTAGCGGCGGTATTGGCCCGCAGGGCCTGCAGGTCTGGCCCGAGTTACGCGAGAGAGCCGGTCATGACGAGGGCGGGTCTGACAGGCGCGCGGGACATAGGGATTGTTCAGGGCGGAAGCGTATGAGTGGCAAGAGCGAGGTAATCGCCGCTGGCGCAGCGATCGAGGTCGAGCGGATCATGCAGATGATTCCGCACCGCTATCCGTTCCTGATGATCGATCGAGTGGTGGATGTGGTACCCGACCATACGGCAGTCGGAATCAAAAATGTGTCGGTGAACGAGTACTTCTTCCAGGGGCATTTCCCAGGCCATGCCGTGATGCCCGGCGTCCTGCTCATCGAAGCCATGGCGCAGACGGCGGCCGTTCTCGTCGTGCATACGTTGGGGCCGGAGGCCGAGGGGAAGCTCGTCTATTTCATGTCGATCGAGCACGCCAAGTTCCGCCGGCCCGTCGTTCCCGGCGATCAATTGCACGTGCACGTCACGAAGGAGCGCAACCGCGGTCCGGTGTGGAAGTTTCGTGGCGAAGTCAAGGTAAATGGAAATGTCGTGGCAGACGCGGCATTTTCGGCGATGATCCGCGATCGCGAATGATAACGAAAGACGGTCTATCAGGAGTAGAGCCATGAACGTACAGGCAAGTTCGACGGCTGCTGCGGCGAGCGATGCCTCGCAGTTCCAGTTGCTCCATACGATGATCCGCGTGCGCGACCTCGATAAATCGATCGACTTCTATACTCGGCTATTGGGCATGAGGTTATTGCGTAGAAAGGACTATCCGAGCGGCGAGTTCACCTTGGCCTTCGTGGGCTATGGCGATGAAGACGCTCACACGGTCCTGGAACTGACGCACAATTGGGGCCAAAAGGAACCTTATCGAGTTGGCACGGGATTCGGTCACCTGGCGGTCGGCGTCCCCGACATCTACGGGACTTGCGAGAGGCTAGACAAGGAAGGCGTCAATATTCCGCGTCCGCCCGGCCCGATGAAACACGGCGGCAGCGTCATCGCGTTCGTCGAGGATCCCGACGGCTACAAGATCGAGCTGGTCGAACGGAAGTGACGCCGCTTCAGCGCCGTTTGTCGATGGGCACGTATTCTTTCTGCGACGACCCGGTATAGAGCTGCCGGGGCCGCCCTATCCGCTGGGAGGGATCTTCGATCATTTCCTTCCACTGGGCCACCCACCCGACGGTGCGCGCCAGCGCAAAGAGAGCGGTGAACATCGAGGTGGGAAATCCGATCGCCTGCAAGATAATCCCGGAATAGAAGTCGACGTTCGGGTACAGCTTGCGTTCGACGAAATAGGGATCGTCCAGCGCAACGCGCTCCAGTTCCATGGCCAGGGCGAGGATAGGATCGTTCCGCTTGCCGAGAGCATCCAACACCTCGTGGCAGGTACGGCGCATGATCTGCGCGCGCGGATCGTAGTTCTTGTAGACGCGATGCCCGAAACCCATCAACCGGACCTCGCGGTTCTTAGCGCGCGTCACGTAGTCGAGGACCTTGTCCTTGCTGCCGATCTCCTGCAGCATGCTGAGGACCGCTTCATTGGCGCCGCCATGCGCCGGCCCCCACAGCGAGGCAATGCCCGCCGCGATACAGGCAAAGGGATTGGCGCCGCTCGACCCGGCGATGCGCACGGTCGATGTGGAAGCATTCTGCTCGTGGTCGGCATGCAGGATGAAGATACGGTCCATCGCCTTGGCGACCACCGGATCCATCGCATAGTCCTCGGCCGGCACGGCGAACGTCATGTTGATGAAGTTCTCGGCGTAGCTGAGCTTGTTGCGCGGATAGACGAAGGGCTGTCCGACCGAGTACTTGTAGGCGTAGGCTGTGACGGTCGGCATCTTCGCAATCAGCCGGTGCGAGGCGATCATGCGCTGATACGGATCGCCGATGTCCGTGCTGTCGTGATAGAACGCCGACATCGCGCCGACCACGCCGATCATCACGGCCATGGGATGGGCGTCGCGGCGAAAAGCGCGATACACGTTGAGCAGTTGCTCGTGCAGCATTGTATGATGGGTGATGTCGTGCACGAACTTCTTCTTCTGTTCGGCCGTCGGCAGTTCGCCTTCGAGCAGCAGATAGCAGACCTCCATGAAGTCGCTATGCTCGGCCAACTCCTGGATGGGATAGCCGCGATGGAGCAGGATGCCCTGCTCGCCATCGATGTAGGTGATCGTGGAATCGCAGCTGCCCGTCGACGTGAAGCCGGGGTCATAGGTGAAGAACCCATGGTCCGTGTAGAGCTTGCGCACATCGATCACGCGCGGACCCATCGTTCCTTCCATGATCGGAAGGTCGAACGTCTTGCCGCTGGTGTTGTCCGTGACTGTGACCGAGTTGTTTGGCGCCGGACTGACGGTCTTGGCTGTCGTGGTGGCCATGCTGCAATCCTTTCGATTTCATCAAGCCAGCTTGCCAAGCGGACGGCAAAGGCTGACCCGAAGATAGGGCCGATCGTGCCAGGGTTCAATTAAGCCAGAGTAACCATTCCCTACCGATCAACCGATGCTGACGTCGCGCAGGCGGGCAAGCGTTTCCTCGCGGCCGAGGATCTCCATGACCTCATAGATTGGCGGTGAGGTCGTCGACCCCGTCAGGGCGGCCCGCTTCGGCTGAGCCACCTGCCCCAATTTTAGCCCGCGCTGCTCAGCAATTGTGCGATCGATCTGCTCCAATGCCGGAGCGCTCCATTCCGTCAGCTTCATGAGCATGTCGACGCTGTAGGACAACGTGCTGCGCGCCTCCGCCGTGAGCACCGCTTGCGCCTTCTGATCGAGCGTCAGCGGGCGCGCTCGCACGTAGATCATTGCGCTATCCGCAAGCTCGACCAACGTTCTGGCACGCAGTTTCAGCCCATCCATGCCCTTGAGCAGACGACCCCTGCCGGTCGCATCCACGGCGTGGCCGAGACCAGCCTCGATCCGCGGCAGGATCAGTGCGACAAGCCGTTCATTGTCGGCGGCCCGCATGTAGTGGCCGTTGAGGTTGTCGAGTTTGGCCGTATCGAAGCGCGATGCGGAGCGGCCGACAGCGTCGAGGTCGAACCACGCGATGGCCTGGGCGGTGTCGATGGTTTCATCGTCGCCATGCGCCCAGCCCAGGCGCAGCAGGTAGTTGCGCATGGCTTCCGGGAGATAGCCCATGTCGCGATAGGCCTCGATGCCCACGGCGCCGTGGCGCTTCGACAGCTTGGCGCCGTCGGCGCCGTGGATCAGCGGGATATGCGCGAATCGCGGCAACGCCCAGTTCATCGCGCTGTAAAGCTGGATCTGCCGGAACGCATTGGTCAGATGGTCGACGCCACGGATGACGTGCGTTATTCCCATGTCGTGATCGTCGACGACGACGGAATGCATGTAAGTGGGCGTGCCATCCCCGCGCAGGAGAACCATGTCGTCGAGTTCCACGTTGGCCTTGCGGACCTCGCCTTGGACAAGGTCCGGCACGACGGTCTCGCCGCTTCGCGGCGCCTTCAGGCGGATCACGGGCGCCACACCCGGCGGCGCCTCTGCGGGATCGCGGTCGCGCCAGCGGCCGTCATAACCCTCCGGGAGCCCCTTGGCCCGCTGTTCCTCGCGCATGGCCTGCAGCTCCTGGGGCGTGCAGTAGCAGTAGTAGGCCTTGCCGGCGGTCAGCAGCTCGCGCGCCACTTCGGCGTGGCGGCCGGCGCGGGTGAACTGGAAGACGATCTCGTCATCCCAATCCAGGCCGAGCCATTTGAGGCCGGCGATGATGGCATCGATGGCGGCTTGGGTGGAGCGCTGCCGGTCGGTGTCCTCGATGCGCAGGCGGAAGACGCCCTTGTGGTGCCGCGCATACAGCCAATTGAACAGGGCCGTCCTCGCACCGCCGATGTGCAGGAAGCCGGTGGGGGAGGGAGCAAAGCGAACGACGACGGACATGGGGGGCCAACGCTGGCGGTGGCGAAAGATCTCGATGCGAGCGCTGTGTAGCACAGGCCTCCGGCATTGCTCAATTGATAGTGCCGCAACGATCCGCAGGCAGGGGCTTTGATCCTGTACCGCCGGCACAGCGGATGGAATACTGACCGCTTCGGATGAGCCTTTGCAGACCATGCCCACGATTCCCACCCTGACATCTGATGCCGAGCCGCCAGGACACCGGCGCATTGCGTCGCGTGTGGCGGCCGCCGCGCGCTGGTTAGCGCGACAGGCTGCAGAAGAACGCGAACGTTGGATTCTGTGGGTCCCGGTATTCATCGGCGTTGGCGTCGCCGCCTATTTTGGGCTCGCATCAGAGCCGCCGATCTGGCTTGGGGCGGCCGGTCTGGCCGCCACGGTCGTCGGGCGTGTCGCCCTCCGTCGCTGGCCGCTGCCGACTGCCGCTGCGACTTGCCTGGCCTTGGCTTTCCTCGGCCTCGCCGCGGCGCAGTTGCGCGCCGCGCTCGTATCGACGCCGATCCTCAGCCGGGAGATCGGTAAAGCGATCGTTGAAGGTCGGGTCTGCGAGGTCGGCCTGCAGCCGCATGGCTACCGGCTCTATCTGGATGACGTAACGATCGCCGGCATGGCGCCCGAGGCGACGCCGCGACGGGTGCGCCTGCGGGTGGGAGCAGGTTTTTCTTCCGGTCAGATCGGAGAGCGGATGTCCGTCACGGCACGGATCGGGCCAATCTCGGCACCGGTCGCACCCGGCGCCTTCGATTTCCAGCGCGATGTGTACTTCGAGCGCATCGGTGCCGTCGGCTTTTCCTTCGGCGCGCCACAGCAAGTGGCGTCGGCAGGAAAGGTTGGTTGGCTGCAGTCGCTGCCTTGCCAACTATCGGCGCTGCGCCTGACCATCGCGGAGCGCATTCGCTCTGTGCTGCCGGGCGACGCGGGCACCATCAGCGTGGCCCTCATCACCGGCGATCAAGGCGCGATCTCGAAGCCGACCATGCAGCTCATGCGCGATTCCGGGCTAGCCCACTTGCTGTCGATCTCCGGGCTGCACATCGGACTGGTCGCGGGCATCCTTTTCGTAACCCTGCGGCGGGCCCTCTGCCTAGTCCGAGGAGTGGCGCTCTACTATCCGATCAAGAAATGGGGCGCCATCGCGGCGTTCGCGGGCACGCTCTTCTACGTACTCCTTGCCGGCGCGCCCGTGCCGGCGGTGCGCGCGTTCATCATGACCAGCATGTTTCTCCTGGCCGTGATCCTCGATCGGACGGCCATTTCGCTGCCGCCGGTGGCGTGGGCGGCCGTCGTCGTGCTGCTGGTCAGCCCGGAGGAACTGATCGGGCCGAGCTTCCAGATGTCGTTCGCGGCCGTCGTCGCGCTGGTCGCTGCCTATGAGGCGACGCAGACGCAGCGGCTGCGCTGGCGCGCGGAGGCCGGCTGGGGCGGGCGCACGGCGCTCTATGTCGCCGGTTTGGTCTTCACCAGCCTGATCGCCACCCTCGCGACCGGGCCGTATTCGATCTACCATTTCAATCGCATCGCGTTCTACGGCGTCATCGCCAACATGATGGCCGTTCCGCTCACGGGCGTATGGATCATGCCGTGGGCAGTGCTGGCGGTCATGCTGATGCCGTTCGGCCTGGAGAAAGTCGCGTTGATACCGATGGGTTGGGGCGTCGACGGCATCATCGCGATCGCCGGATACGTAGCCGGCTTGCCCAGTGCCGTGTCGGTCGTGCCGGCAATGCCGGTCGTCGGCTTGGCGATCATCACGATCGGCGGTCTCTGGCTGTGCATCTGGCAGCATCGCTGGCGGCTCGCCGGCGTGCCGGTCGTCGTCGTCGGGCTGGCGACGATCATGTTCACGAGATCGCCGGACCTCCTGATTTCCGAGGACGGACGCTTCTTTGCCGTCGTCGCACCGGATGGGCGCCTGCTATTGTCGACGGCGAAGGCTGACAAGTTCGTGACGGATAACTGGCTGCGGCGGTCGGACACCGAGACCGTGGAAACGCTCTCCATCGACGGCTACGACGCCGGCGGGCGCTTGGCCTGCGACAGCCTCGGCTGCATCTACCGGACGTTCGGCCGAACGGTCGCGTTGGTGCAACAGCCGATGGCGCTGCTCGAGGACTGCGGCGTGGCGGATGTCGTCGTCAGCCTTGAGCCCGTCCGCGTGCCTTGCCACCCGACGACCGCCGTCATCGATCGCTTCGATCTCTGGCGATACGGCGTCCATGCGATCTGGATCGGCGATGACGGCGGTATCGAGATTCGATCGGTTCGGGAGATGCGCGGCGATCGGCCGTGGGTCGCGGGTCCACCGGCAGAGTGAGGATTCCAGCGGCTTCGCACGCTGAATTCGGTTGTCGCAACGTTACAGATTGATTGGTGTCTGCCCAGCGCCGCTGACGCGCGCTGCCCACATTCTCTCATAAAGCGCTTCAAGGTCACGGACCGAGCGCGCGGTATCGAAGAGCGGCGCCGTGAGGCGATTGGCACTCAGTTGCTGCCGGACAACGGCGAGGCGTGGAGGATCGTGGGCGAGATCGACAGCTAGCCGCACATATGCATCCCAGTCGGTGACAACCAGCTCCGGCAGGTTGACTGCGTAGAGAAGACTTGCACCGACGCGTGACGGAAACGCGTCGCCGATCAGGGACACCAGGGGCACGCCGGCCCACAGAGCATCACTGCCCGTGGTGTGGGCGCCATAGATTCCGGTATCGAAATGGAGATCGGCGAGAGCAATGCGGCCAAGATGTTGTGGCTTGGGCCGGCGCAGCGCAAAGATCAGCCGTGTCGGGTCAATTCCAAGGAGAGATGCCGCGCGGCGCAGGTTCGTCTGCATCATTGACGATTCGCCAAAGAGCCATAGCACTGCGCTCGGGCACTGGCGCAGAACCTCCATCCAGCGTGCGAAAACGCTGCGCTCGATCTTCTCGCCGCCGCAAAAGCACGAGAACACGAACGCGCCCTCGGGTAGGCCTTCGACCGTGCGCTGCGGCGGCGCTTCGAGTGCCTGATCGCGATTGTTGATTTGATAGCTGTGCGGCATCCGCGCGATCGCCTCTAGGTAGTCGGCCGCGTGTTCCGGCGGGGTCACCACGGAATCGCCGATCAGATAGTCGTAGAGCCGGCCACTGAATGTGCCGGCGTAATTTAGCCACGAAACCTGCACGGGGGCGGGCCGCATCGCGACGATATCCGGCCGTATGAATTCACTGATCACGGAGAGGTCGACGAGAATATCGGCCTTGTCGGCGTAAATGCGCTGCGCCGCCTGGATATCACTCATTTTGCTCAAGTCGACGACCGCATCGCAGCCGTCGCCCAGGATCCTCCGTGCCTCAACCGTCGGCGCTCCTACCGGATAGCCGATGATGCGGAACCGGTTCCGATCGTGGCGACGGTACATTCCAGCAGTAAGCTGCAGAATTGGATGATTGCGAAAATCGCTGGAAAGGTAACCGATGGTCAGCTTCTCCTTTGCCGTCGGCGCAAAGCTGAAGCCCAGCCGTGCCGACTGTGATGTCGCCGTGTCTTCATAGGAGCGTGCTGCCGAGGCGGCGATCGCCTTCCGGGTGGCACGATCGAAGGGGAGGCGCAGCGCGAACCAGGGCGTCACTGCGCACGCCCTGCCGGCAGCTGCCTTCGCTGCCTCAGCCTGCAGAGTCGGCAACATCTGATCGAGGCGGTCCCAGTCGCACACCGCTTGACTTGCTTGCGCGAGCATGATGGCGGAGCGCGTGTGGTCGGGCTTGAGTCGGAGCGCAGCTTCGAGACTGGCGATGGCAGCCTCGTATCGCCGGCCATGGTAGCAGGTGACGCCCAGATTGTAGTGCGCCTCGAAGGCGGCCGGCTCGATCGCTAGCGCTCGCTCGAACTGGGCAATTGCGCCAGCTGTATCGCCCATGTCGCGCAGCGCGAGCCCGATATTGATCAACGGCCCCGCGACCTTTGGCCGAACCGTGTGCACACGTTGCCATAGTCCGATCGCCTCCTCGCGCCGCCCCGTCATATGCCTTAGGACCGCAATACTGTTGAGCAGCGCGGGCTCCCTTGGAAAGGCGTTGAGCAGTTTCTGATAGTAGGCCTCTGCCTCGGTGAAGCGGCGGCGGCGAGCGAGGAAGTCTGCCAGCGCCAGGGTCGTGCTGCTGTCTTCGGGGCTGACAGCCAATGCTGCTCGCAACAAGCGCTCGGCGGCGGTCAGGTCGCCGCTCGCCTCGGCCTTGTTTGCCGCTTCGCGGCGTGCGGCCGCATCAGATCGAGTCACCCTCGCTGCCATTGCTCAGCGAACCTGGCGCGCGGGAGAACTCAACGGGGAACCAGAGTGTTGCACATTTGACGGCCCAGCAACTTCTGGGCTTTCGCGAAGTGCAAAAGTGCGAGGCCGAGAATGTTCATGGACGAATAGGGTCCCCGCCGAGGAATCGGCGGGGCACCTTAGCGGAGGGCGACGGCGATTGTCAGCCCTCGCGCACGAACCTTCATCGACAGGGCGCGACGCTCAGAAACGCCTGAGCAGGCCGACCATGCGGCCCTGGATCTGGACCCGGTCGGGACCGAAGATGCGCGTCTCGAAGGCCGGATTGGCCGGCTCGAGCGCGATCGAATCGCCCTTGCGGCGCAGCCGCTTCAGCGTGACCTCCGCATTGTCGACGAGGGCGACGACGATGGAGCCGGTCTCGGCCGTGTCGCAGCGCTCGACGATCGCGGTGTCGCCGTTGAGGATGCCGGCATTCACCATCGAATCGCCTTCGACCTCGAGTGCGTAATGCTCGCCGCGGCCGAGCAGGCTGCCGGGCACATCGATCGTGCTGGTGTGATCGCGCAGCGCCTCGATCGGCGTGCCGGCGGCGATGCGGCCATAGAGCGGCAATTGCACCGCGGCTACCTCGGTGGCCACGGCGGCGCCGGTGATGGCGCCGCCGAAATTGCCCTGGATTACATTGGGCGAGAACCGGGCGCCGCCTTCGCCCTTGCGCCCGCCGATGCCGAGATCCTCGGGCAGCCGGAGGACTTCGAGCGCGCGCGCCTTGTGGGCGAGGCGCTTGATGAAGCCGCGCTCCTCCAGGCCGGTGATCAGGCGATGGATGCCTGACTTGGATTTCAGTCCAAGCGCGTCCTTCATTTCGTCGAAAGAGGGCGAGACACCCTTCTCGATGAGGTGGCGATTGATGTAGAGGAGCAGTTCGTTCTGTTTACGTGTCAGCATGTCGGTCCACCTGTTGTTTGGAACAAAACCTAAACGACTAGATATGTTCTAGTGTTGTTCCTTCAAGAGGTCAAGAGCTTTTTTGGGGGGCACCAAAATAAATTTCTTTGGCGTGGCACAGGCGGCCATCTCCGCTCTGTTCCTGAACCGTGTCGCCAAGCTCGGGTGATGATGGGTTCATTATTCGCCCCGCATGCGACGATGGAACCAATGCCCAGCGGAGCGGCCGTGCGGCCTACGAACAGAGTGTGCCCGTCCGTCCTCGATTCTCCGTACCCTGGCCGGCAGGGAGGGTCGAACATGAAAACTCGAAATTCAAAGCTATCGTATTTTGCGGTTGTCCGAGGGCAATGGCGTTTCCGCGGAAAAAAACCATCCAGTGCAGTGATCGATGGAGGGCGAGCATTGATGGCCAATCGCGCCTAGCTTGACAGACGGAACTTTATTAGAACAAACTCCTTCGCTTGTCAATCGAAATCGACATCGACGAGGCTGATTGGTCCGCGGCCGCGGTCAGACGGGGCGGAGGGTGGCTATCACGGCAGCCTCGCCGCGGATCTTCACCTGGCTCTTGGCGACGATGCCGAGGCCGGGTGTCGCGGCGACCGCCGCTTGCAACGCTTCCAGATCGGAGGTGAGCAGGATCGCCCGCCACTCCTCGGGCCGGCCGAGACGGACCAGCTCGCGCAGGATGTCCGGATAGAGCCGGCGATTTTCCGGCCGGCTGCCGAACTGTTTCCCGAACGGCAGGTTGGCGAGAAATAGGGTCATACTGCCGTCCGGCAGGCCGGTCGCACGGGCCTCGCCGACGGACAATTGAACCTGCGGCAAGTGGGCGAGGTTGCTCCGGGCGGCGGCGATCGCCTGGCGGTCGTGATCGATGCCGGCGAGCCGGGCGCCGGGGGCGTAGGCGTGGAGTTCGGCCAACAGCGTGCCGGTGCCGCAGACGGGATCGAGCACGGTGTCCGCATCGCGCGGGTTGGCGAGAAAGGCCATGGCAGCGGCGATCGTCGGCGGCAGGCTGCCCTCGCGCTCGGCCACGCGATGCTGCCGCAGCGCGGCGTCCTCCGCCATGCGGAAGGGCAGGCAGAAGTAGTAGGCGTCTTCCACGCAAAACAGGGATGCGAGGCGGCTCGATTGCCCGTCGAGCGGGGCGCGGCGCTGCTGCAACTCGCGCGCCAGCCAGCGCGCCAGCTCATGGCGGTTGAAGCGCGTGCCGTCGACGGAGACGACGAGATGCCAGGGCTTCTTCTGCGCGGCGAGCGCGGCCGCCATGACATCGAGTTGGTGATGCGAGATCTTGTAGCGGCCGTAGACCGGGCAGCGGTGGATCTCCTCGGCGATGCGCAGATCGCCCGGCTGCGGCTCCCGCTGCAGGCGTGGCAGGAACACGAGGTCGTGGTTGCGCTGCCAGAGCAGCGTCGGTTTGGTGCGGCGATCGATGAGGGTGTTGAAGCGCAGTTCGGTGACGAGGGTCTTTGCCAGGCCGGGAGCGCAGCGGAGCAGCCAGCCGGGGGCGGCAGAGCGGCTGGGCTTTTCAACGAGTGATTTCGCATGACGCGGCGCGCGCTTGGCGGCTGGCGCTGATTTGCGAGCTTGGCGCACGGGTAGGCTAACTATGCACCCTCACCCCAACTCTCTCCCGCTTCGCGGTAGAGGGGACACGACCGAGCGGGACGCACAATCGAGTCCCATCTCCCGCTTCGCGGTAGAGGGATAGGGTGAGGGTGAGTGCGTGATCTCTGCCATCGAGCGCTAGATCGACAAGCATCCGCCGGAGAGGGGAACGATGTTGACGACCGCGCCGGCCTCGATCGCGGGCGCGCGCGGAGCGCGCACCACCAGGCAGTCCGCCTTCGACAGGAACGACAGCATGGAGCTGTCCTGCTTATCGAAGGGCGTGGCGACGAGGCGGCCCTGGGCATTGTGGGAGAGGCGCGAGCGCAGATAGTCTTCGCGGCTGTCGTTCTCCGGGAGATCGCGGCCGAGCAGGGCGGTCGGCTGCGGCTCGGCTTCGACCAGACGGCCGAGCATGGCGTCGATTGCCGGCCGCAGGAACATGGTGGCGCAGACGAGACTCGAGACGGGATTTCCGGGCACGCCGAGAACGCGCGTGGCGCCGATGGTGCCGAACATGAGCGGCTTGCCCGGCCGCATGGCGATCTTCCAGAAATCCATCTGCATCCCGGCTTCGCCGAGCGCGGCCTGCACCAGATCGTGATCGCCGACGGAGGCGCCGCCGGAGGTGACGAGTAGATCGGCGCCGACGGCGCCCTGGGCCATCGCTTGCAAGGCGGCGC
>JBGPEQ010000005.1:0-23484 GCA_041482855.1 Dongiaceae bacterium
CGACAAGGCCGCCAAGGTCGCCAAGAAGGCCCACGCCGAGGGCACCAGCCTGAAGGAGGCCGCGGTGGCGCTGGGCTTCCTAACGGCCGAGGAATTCGATAAGTTCGTCCGCCCCGAACAGATGATCGGGCCGCGCAAGTAAGAAACTGCTCCTGCGTCGATGGGTAGAACACCGTGCCGCAAGTACCTGACCTCGCCGTAGGGGCGGCGGGCCGCCGCCCGCCTGCCGATGCGCCCCACAAGCGCCGCAAGCACTCCGTCCTGATCGCCGGCCATCGCACCAGCCTGTCGATCGAAGCCGCGTTCTGGGAAAAGTTGAAGGCCATCGCCGCACGCCGGCGGATCTCGCTGAACAAGCTGATCGAGGAGGTCGATCGTACCCGCAGCGCCGAGGCGCGATCGGCCAACCTGTCGAGCGCCATCCGCATCTTCATCCTGGAGCATCTGACGGGCGTCCGCTGAATCGCTGCGGAGACGCGGAGAGCTGTAGGGGCGCGCTGCGCGCGCCCGCGGTGCCGTAGCTCGGGCACGCGGTGTGTGCACGTTTCGTCGGTCGCCGGGCGCGCGCAGCGCGCCCCTACAACATTGCTGCGCTACGCCCCGCCGCGCGAAAGCGCTTGACGCGAACGCCATATGTTCGTACAATGTTCCCGTCGATGGAAACCGCTTTTCCACCGGCTCGATCTTGGACGTCGTGGATCAGAACGCCCCGGCCTCCTGCTCGAGGAAGCGCCGAAACCTGCCTCCTGCCTGCCGAAAGCGAAAACCGAACCCCGTTAACTTCCTTTACATGGGGTTGTTCCTCAGATTCAAAAAATTTAGGTCGCGTCTACTGACCTATGCGTAACTTTGTTTTGCGCGCCGTGGCGCTTTCCGACGGGGCGTAGGGGCGACCCCATGTGGTCGCCCCAGCGGCGGAAGGGCGCCCGCACAGGGGCGCCCCTACAACCGGAAGGACCTCACGTCTTCGTCTCGCTGCACGCGGGGGCCATTCTCCGCTGGACATGGGGTCCATCCTTCACTTTCGATGACCCCGCAAGAACTGGATGATCGGAGATCCCGCCCATGCTCGACCTGCGTCCCAACTGCGAATGCTGCGACAAGGACCTGCCGCCCGCATCGACCGAGGCCATGATCTGCACCTTCGAATGCACCTTCTGCCGCAGTTGCGCGCAGGACGTGCTGCAGGGCACCTGCCCGAACTGCGGCGGCAATCTGGTGCAGCGGCCGATCCGGCCGGCCGGCAAGCTGCAGAAGTATCCGCCCTCGACCAGGCGCGTGCTGAAGCCGCAGGGCTGCCGCAAGGTGGCGTGAGCCGCGCGCGATGACGCCCTCGGCCATCGCTGCCGCCGCCGACTTCATCGCCGACCTGCGGCAGCGCCGCAACGGCCGCCGGCCGCCGATCGAGGAGATCCCAGCGTCCCTGCGGCCGGCCACCCTGGACGAAGGGTACTCGGTGCAGGAAGCGGCGCGGCCGCTCATCGCCGCGCGCGGGCGCGGGGCGGCGGTCGGCTGGAAGATCGGCTCGACCTCGCCGCCGATGCAGGCCGCCCTCGGCATTCCCTTCCCCTGCGCCGGCACGCTCTATGCGGGCACCGTTCATCGCGGCCATGCCGCCATCGACCGGGGCGACTATTCGAAGCCCGGCCTCGAATGCGAGATCGCCGTGCGGCTCGGCGCCGACCTGCCGGCCGCGCCCGGCGGCCACACCCGGGCGAGCGTGCTGCCCGCCGTCGCCGCCGTCATGACCTCGATCGAGATCGTCGAATGGCGGTTCGTCGACTTCAAGCGCGCCGGCGTGCCGAGCCTCGTGGCCGACGACTTCTTCTCCTGCGGCTGCGTGCTCGGACCTGAACAGCCGCCGGAGACCTTGGCGGGCGCGGCCGACATTCCCGGCCGCTTCACCGTCGACGGCGCAGTCGCCTGCGGCGGCTCGGCCCGCGACATCCTCGGCCATCCCCTGAATTCGCTGGCCTGGCTCGCCGATCACCGCGCCATGCTCGGCACGCCGCTGCGGGCCGGCGATCTCATCACCCTTGGCAGCATCGTGGCGGCGCTGCGGCTCGAGCGGCCCTGCCTCGTCGAAGCCTCGTTCGACGGCCTCGGCGCGGCGACCGTCGGCGTGACGTAGCAGCCGGCGCTTGCGTGCGCTGCAGCCGCTATTGCTGCGGCTGCAACGGCGGAACGATAGTCTCAGTGCCTGGCTGCGCGCCCTGGTCGGTGCCCGGTGCTTGCTCGCCGGGCGCCGCGGTCGTGCCCGGCGCGGGTTCCGCTGCTGGCGCCGCTTCTTGCGCGCCCGGTTGCTGTTCCGGAACGGGCTGAATCTGCGGCACCACTGCCGGCTCTTCCTGCCCGGGTTGGGTCGAGGGAGCCGCCCCCGGCTCGGTTGCCGGTTGCTCCGCGGGAGCCGCCTGAACCGCCGGCGCCTCGTCTTTCTTCTTTTTCTTCTTCTTGGTCGAGGACGATTGGTCGGTCGCCGGCTGCTGCTGCTCCGGCGCCGGTTGCACGACGGGGGCGGACGGCGCCGCTTCACCCGGCGGCTGTTCCTGCACCGGCTGCTGCCCGGGCGCGGTTTCCTGTACGGGCTGCTGTCCAGGCACCGCTTCTGCCGGCGGCTGTTCGGCGGGAGCCGCCTGGGTTGCCGGCGCTTCTCCTGCCGTCGACTTCTTCTTTTTCTTCTTCTTGCCGGAGGTGCTCTCATCGGCCGCCGGTTGTTGTTGTCCGGGCGCCGCTTGTTCGCTGGCTGGTGCCTGTTGCTCAGCAGCCGGCGCCGTCGCTTCGGTCCCGCCTTGCCCGGGCGCCGGCTGCGCGCCCGGCTGCTGTTCGCCCGCAAGCGGCGCCGCGGGCGCCCGTTCCTGCGTCGCACCGGGCGCCAGAGGCGCGTTCAGGTCGGGCATGCCCGGCTGCGACTGCTTCGCCTGACCGCCGCCCGAGAGGTCGGGCACGATGTCCGGCGGCACCGCCGGTCCCATTCCCTGCGAGGTGCCGGTCGGGCCCTGCAAGCCCGGCACGATCCGGCTGAAGAGATCGCTCGGATTGAGGCCGCCGAACGGCGTCGTCCCGGTGCCCGTGCCGGTACCGCCGCTATTGCTGCCGCAGCCGCCGCCGCCGCGCGGCTTCGGCGTCGGGCTGTCGAGAATGCCCCCGAGATCGAGCGTGAGGCAGGGCTGGTCCGGGAACTGCATGGAGAACACATTCACGAGCATGCCGATGGTCCAGGCTCCCAGATTGGCGTCGCCGGTGACCAGCGCCTTGGCCTGGTCGTTGGCGAACGACAGGTCCTGGGTGTTGAGCACGCCGCGCTCGATATTGAAGTTTCCGTTGAGGGCGTTGGGGCGGCCGACGAACGCCTGGTAGGAGGCGTTGATGTAGTCGGTCATGTTCTGCACCTGCTGCACGCCCGTCATCTTCGTGAGCTGCTGGCCCAGCACCGAGAGGGCGGCGCTGCCCACCATCTGCTCGACCTGCCCCAGCACGGTCACGGTGCCGTCGACATTGCCGGTGCCCTGCAGTCCATCCATCAGCTCGGCCATGCTATAGCCGCTCGAGGCCAGGTCGGCGTCGAACGAGACCGGGCCCTTGACCAGGCGGCTGCTGGAGACCTCGTCGATGTTCACCTTGTCGGCGACGACATGGCCCTTGAAGGTCGGCACGCCCCGGCTCGCCAGCGTGCCCGTGAGGTTGACGGCGCCGCCATAGCTGTTGCCCGTCAGCTCGGTGATGGTGAGCGTACCGTCGCGCAGAGCCAACTTCGTTTGCAGATTGTCGATCTGCGTCGCGCCGGAGATGAAGCGGTCGGCGGCGAAATCTAGGTCGCCATCGAAGGTCTGCAGGATCGAGAGGTCGAGCGGATCGCGCGACCAGCGGCCGCCGCCCGTGTTGCCGCCGCCCTTCTTGCCGGGCGGCGAGAAGGGCGTGAGATCGACGAGGCCGCCGCGCAGGGACGCGGTCACGAACGGGCGCGCACCGCTCTGGTCGACCTTCATGTTGCCGGCGAGGCTGTTCTGCCCGGCCTTCAGCGACAGATCGGAGAGCGAGGCGGAGGCCGTGCTGCCGGTGGCCTTGGCCGAAAGGGCGAGCGGGCCAAGCTTGTTGGCCTGCGGCTGATAGCCCGGCACCAGGGCGGCGAGCAGATCACGGAACTCCGGATGATCGGCCGAGATGGCGAGATCGAAGCGAATCGGCGCGGCCGGCACCGCCGGCTTGCTGAACATGCCGGGCGCGCTCACGGTGCCCGCGACCTTCGCATTGCCGCCGAAGCCCTGCAGCCCGAGGTCGAGCCGCATGTTGTCGGCGTTGCCATTGACCGTGCCGGCCACGCCGACCTGTCCAAGCTTGCTGGCCTGCGGACCAGCCATGCCGGCCAGCGCCAGCAACGGCGCCGGCTTCTGGGCCGCGAAGTCGAGCCGTGTGTCCACCTTCGGTGCGTCCGGCAAGCCCGTCACCTTGCCCGTGAATTTGCCAGCGCCGCCGACGCCGCCGAGGTTCACCGCCACGTCGTAGGTGAGATCATTGGCCCCGCTCGTCGCCGTGCCCGTTAGCGAGACGGCGCCGAGCGCGCCGAGCTTGCCGGCGTCGTCGGCCGTCATGCCGGCCAGCGTCGCCAGCGGCCCGGCGTCCTTGGCCTTGAGGTCGAAGGTCGTGTCGACGCGCGGAATGCCAACGTCGAGTCCGGTGGCCTTGCCCTTGGCCGTCCCGGAGGCGCCGATGCCGGCAATCGAGAAGGCTACGTCATAGGCGACGTCCTTGGCGCCGCCGGCGAGCGTGCCGTTGAGCTTGAGCGCGCCGAGCTTGCCCGGCGGCGTCTTCGGCAGGCCGGCAAACTGGAACGCCTTGCCGGCATCCTTGGCGCTGATGTCGAACTTTGTGTCGAAGCGCGGCTGTCCGGCGAGGTCGGTGACCGTGCCGCTGAGTGCACCCTTGCCGCCGGCGAACTGCTGCACGCTCAGCTCGCGCAAGGTCAGGGTGCCGTTCTGCAGCGTGCCGGTGAGCTTCACGCCCTGCAGCGCCTGCTCGTTGAGGATTAGCTTGTCGGCGCCGAGATCGAGATTGGCGTCGATGCGCGCAAGCGGCGCCAGGCTGTCCAGCGGCAGCCCGCCCTTTTTCTTGCCCTGGCCGGCTTCGCCCTCCTGCTTCGGCGTCGGCGGCAGATAGGCGTCGAGATTGAGCTGATCGACGTGCAGACCCGCGCCGAACGCGAGATTGGCACGATCCTTCCCGGGCAGCGCGATATCGGCGGCGCCGGTTATCGTCGAGGAATCGAGCTTGAGGGCAAGGTTGGCGATCTGCACTTTCGTCGGCGTTGCCGTGACGCGACTTTTCAAGGCCAGCGTACGCAGCCGGTCGGCCGGCACCTGCGGCAGCTGGAGATGCAGCCACTCCAGCAGCCCTCGCAGATTGTCGGACTTGGCTTCGATCGAGCCGGCGAACTGGGGCGCTCCGTCGGCGGGCGCCAACGTGCCGGAAGCGGAGAAGCTGGAGCCGCCCGGCAGCAGAGCCGCGAACTCGTTGAGCGTCACCTTCCCCTGGGCCAGCTCGGCCACCATGCGGGCGTCGTTGATGACGCCGCCGCGGTAGTTGATGGCGCCGACGGCGATCGCGAGCGAGGCGTCGATGTCCTGCGGCAGGGTGAAGCCGCCGACCTTCGCGGTCCCCGCCGGCGCAGCATTGCCGGCGGCGGAGGCGGCCATCGAGGCCAGCAGCTTGTCGAGGTCCAGGCGATTGAACCCGAGCTTGGCTTCGGCCTTGGCCGGCGTGCCCGGCGTGAACTTCGCCGAGCCGGTGGCGGTCGTGTCATCGAGCGCGACCGTAAGGTTCTGTATTTCGCCGCCGCCGCCGGAATAGCCGACGTCGCCCGCGATCTGGAACGGCTTGTCGACGGCGATCGGCAGCCCGCCGCTCGTGCCGGGCGCCAGGCTATCGAGCGTGAGCGCCAGATTGTGCGTGCTGAGATCGAGCCGGCCCTTGACCGTCAGCTCAGGCGCACTCGCCACGGTGCCGCTGAACTTGAACGTCGTGTCGGTCTTCGCCAGCCCGATCTCGGCAGCGATCTGGGCCGGGGCCGCGTCGCCGAGCGCGCCGGCGTCCAGCTTGAACATGACCGGCACGCCTTGGAAGCTGAGGTTGCCGCCGGCGCGGAACGGCCCACGCAGCGAGGTGGCGCCGAGTTCGGCATTCAGCGACTCGATCTTCTGCTCGCCGCCGCTCTTCGCGTCCCGGTAGATGAGCGTGCCGTTGGCGATCCTGATATCGTCCAGCCGGATATCCGAGCTGCCGCCGGTGCCAGGCGCAGCGCCCGCGGCGGGACGCTCGAATTCCCAGTTTGCGCGGCCATCGGCCAGGCGTTCGAGAACGATCGTGGGCTGCTCCAGATCGATGCGCTCGACCTGGAACTTCCCACCGATCCAGTCGAGCGGCGCGAAGGCCAGGCGCACATCGAGCGATTCCAGCGTCGCCATGTCCGGCGCGCTGCCGCCGGCGATATTCGCAAGCCGGACTTTCGTCACCGACAGTGTCGGTGTCCACAGGATGGACAGGGAGATGTCGCCGTCGATGGTCAGGTCGCGTCCCGTCGCCTCCCGTACCTTGGCGGCAATCTCGCCCTTGTGGCGGTTCCAATCGTAGAAACTGGGCCCGACCAGAACGGCCGCGACCAGCAGCACGAGGAGGACGCCGATGCCGATCAGGATCTTCTTCATGGTGCGCGAATCTCCAGGAATGAGCCGAGGCGCGTCCAGTGCGCCGCGGCGATTGCGCCGCGGCAATTTCGGTTTATTGTATCGACGTAGCGAACTGCAAGCGTCTTACGCGATCGCATCAACCGGACGACGGCGAAGGGGCTTGTGACCATGGGCGACATCGTCAACTTGAGCAAGTACCGCAAGCGGCGCCAGCGCACCGAGCAGACCGAGCAGGCGGCGGAGAACCGTGTGCGGTTCGGCCGCAACAAATCCGACCGCGCCCGGACGCGCTCGGAACAGGACCGCCGGAACCAGGACCTCGACCGCAAACGCCTCGACGAAAGCGGCCCCGACGATCCGGCCTGACGCAGCACGGCGTCGGAAGGGGCCTCGATCGGATCCCCGTCGTTGTCGAACGAACGACCTGCAGCGGCTGCCGCCCGCAAGCCTTTGGCGTCTCCACTTCCATGCCGCATAGTTCACACCGAATCACCTGAACCGGCGATGAACCGCACCGCCGCGACGACCGGCTGCGGCCTCGTTAACGAATGACCAATGCTAGAGCGATGTCGCGATGACCGGAAGTCTCAGGCCTGCTCTGTCATGCCGGCGAAAGCCGGCATGACAGACAATGGAGCGATGTGGTTTCAGTCATGTAGAAACTGCTCTATCGCGCGGTCGCGGACACTGCCGCCTATTTGACCACATCCATTACGCCGATGATGGCGGCGACCGTGTCGGCGTTGTCATCGGCGAGCGGGCAATCGATGGATTCGAACCGCCGCGCGCCGCCGATGGCGAACATCAGCGTTCCCGTGCATTTCCGGCACAAGCGGCCGGCGACGATCATCCGGTAGTATTCGTACAGCTCGTGTCCGTATTCGCCTTTGCTCTTATGGGTCACGGTTTCGCCGGTCCGGTTGCGCCCGATGATCCGGATGACCTCCTCGCCCAGAATGCGAAACTGGAATTCGCCGCTCGGCAGGACATCCGCCACGAACAGGTTGGCCACGATCGACCGATGGTCGAGGATGTCGAACATCTTGCGCGTGGGCATGCGGCCGCCATTGGCGAGTGCCCACCAGCGATACAGATGTTTGACTTTCGCGCTCAGGAACTCGGTCGACGCGTCGACATTGGCGTCCGCGATATCGTAGATGCGGGTCAGATCGCCGTCGTTTCCCGATGTCGCCGTCACGGTCGCAACACCCCTCACACCCGCACGACCTTGCCGGGATTCATGATGTTGTGGGGATCGAGCGCCAGCTTCAGCTGACGCATCACCGCCACGGCGTCGCCATGCTCGGCAGTCAGGAAATCGAGCTTGCCGTAACCAATGCCATGCTCGCCCGTGCAGGTGCCGCCGAACGCGAGCGCGCGCATGACCATGCGGTCGTTGATGGCCTTGGCCGCAGCCATCTCGGCGGGATCGTCGGGATCGATGATGAAGGAGAGGTGGAAATTGCCGTCGCCGACATGGCCGACGATCGGCGCGATCAGCGTCGAGCCGCGGATCTCCTTCTTGGTCTCGGAGATGCATTCGGCCAGCCGCGAGATCGGGACGCAGACGTCGGTGGCCCAACCCTTGCCGCCCGGCCGCAGCGCCTTGGCGGCATAGTAGGCGTCGTGACGGGCCTGCCACAGCTTGCTGCGCTCCTCGGGCTTGGTCGCCCACCGGAAACCGCCGGCGCCGTGTTCGGCCGCGATCGCCCTCACCATCTCCGCCTGCTCGGCGACGCCGGCCTGGGTGCCGTGGAATTCGAAGAACAGGGTCGACTGCACGGGATAGTCGAGCTTGGCATAGCGGTTGACGGCATCCATCTGCACGTCGTCGAGCAGTTCGATGCGCGCGACGGGGATGCCCGATTGAATGGTCTGGATCACCGTGTCGACGGCGTCTTCGATGGTCGGGAACGATGCCACGGCCGCCGACATCGACTCGGGAATGCCGTAGAGCCGCAACGTGATTTCGGTGATCACGCCGAGGGTGCCCTCGGAGCCGACGAAGAGTCGCGTCAGGTCGTAGCCGGCCGCCGATTTGCGCGCCCGCCCGCCGGTGCGGATGACGCGGCCGTCGGCCAGCACGACCGTGAGACCGAGCACGTTCTCGCGCATGGTGCCGTAGCGTACGGCGTTGGTGCCGGAGGCGCGCGTCGCCGCCATGCCGCCGATCGACGCATCGGCGCCGGGGTCGATCGGGAAGAACAGGCCGCTCTCCTTGAGGTGGTTGTTGAGCTGCTTGCGCGTGACGCCCGGTTCGACCGCGACATCCAGGTCCTCGACATTCACGCGCAGAACGCGGTTCATCCGCGAGAGATCGATGCAGATGCCGCCATAGAGCGCCGCCACATGGCCTTCGAGCGAGGTGCCGGTGCCGAACGGGATCACCGGCGTTTCGTACCTGGCGCAGGCTTTGACGATAGCGCTCACCTCCTCGGTGCCGTGCGCGAAGGCCACCGCATCCGGCGCATGGGCGGCGTGATAGGACTCGTCCTTCCCATGCTGCTCGCGCACGGACGGCGCCGTCGACAGACGATCGCCGAGAATCGCGCGCAATTCGGTAAGCAGCGATTCGTTCGCGTTGTGGCCGATCGACGCGCTCGATGCAGGTGCCGCCGTCATCGATGACTCCACTTCAACGCAGTTGCCTTCCGCCGATCGGATCTAGGCCGGCTGCCACTGCAATACAATAATACAGACTGGCAGGGTCGGCGACACTTCATCGTCGATCCAATGCCAGCCTGAAGTACTACCGCTCCACCGGCGTTGCCGCTGTACAAACCGGACCGAATCACCTACGGTCGCGGGCCAATTGGTTAATTCGTAATCCGCACTCAAAGTCGTTGATCCTCGGCATTTTTCGCCGGGTAGTTGGCTTTGAGGAAAGGGCATTTGAGCACCAAGAGCGAATTGCTGGCGGCCGTCATCAATACGGTTGCCGACGGTCTGGTCATCATCGATCGCCAGGGCCTGATCAGGGCGTTCAATCCCGCCTGCGAGCGGATGTTCGCCTACGGGGCGGCCGAGGTCATGGGCCGGAATGTCCGCATGCTGATGCCGCCACCCTACCGCGAAGAGCATGACGGCTATCTGCGACACTATCACGAGACCGGACAGAAGCGAATGATCGGCATCAGCCGGGAGGTTCAGGGCCGTCGCAAGGATGGGACCGTGTTTCCCATGGATCTCTCCATCGGCGAGGTCGAGCATGGCGGCGAACTCGCGTTCGTCGGCATCATCCGCGACATCACCGAGCAGAAGGAATCCTACCAGGCCCTGGCCGAGGCCCGCGCCAAGGCCGAGACCGCGAGCCGGGCCAAATCCGAGTTCCTCGCGCGCATGTCGCACGAGTTGCGTACGCCCATGAATTCCATACTAGGCTTCGCGCAACTGCTGCGCCTGTTCGATCCCGACCGTCTCAGCGCCGAGAAGCGCAACGAGTATGTCGACCACATTCTCGGCTCCGCCAACCATCTGCAGGCCCTCATCGAGGACGTGCTGGACCTGTCGCGTATCGAAGCCGGCCGCTTGAAGCTGTCGCTCGAGCCCGTCAGCCTGATCGACGCCGTCGAACGGTCGCTCGCCATGACCAAGCCCATGGCCAAGCGGTATGGCATTGCGATCTTCAATCGCCGCGCCGCCGCCGACACGCCCCCGGTCGTCGCCGCCGACGCCATGCGTCTGCGACAATGCATCGTCAATCTCCTCACCAATGCCATCAAGTACAACCGGCCGGAGGGCCGCATCTTCATCGACTACGCGCTATCGGACCGCGGAAGCGCGCAACTGATCGTCGAAGACACCGGGATCGGCGTCGCCGAAGAGCGCCTGAACGAGCTGTTCTTGCCGTTCTCGCGCCTGCATGACCGTACGGACGAGATCGAGGGCAGCGGCATCGGGCTCACCATCGCCAAGCAGCTCATCGAAGCCATGCACGGCACCATCGCGGTCCAGATCAGCCTCAACGTCGGCAGCCGCTTCGTTCTGGAGATTCCGCTCTACCATGAAACGCAGCAGCCGGCGCCGTGCGCTCGCACCGACGAGCCGGCAGCGCCCGCAGGTTTGCGGACGAACGGGAATTCAGCGCGGGCCAGGACGGTGCTCTACGTCGAGGACAATCCCTCCAACGTGCGGCTGATGGAGGCGCTGTTCTCTTCGATTCCGGCGGCCCGACTGAGAATCGCCAGCACCGCGGAACTCGGACTCGAAATCGCGCAATCGAGCGCCATCGATGCCATCATCCTCGACATCAATCTTCCGGGCATGAACGGATTCGACGCGATATCGCGCTTGAAGGAGAACGCGAAGACCGCCGCCGTCCCGGTCATCGGCCTGAGCGCGCGATCCGCCGACAGCGATCTCGACCGCGCCTCCCGGCTCGGCTTTTATCGCTATCTCACCAAACCGGTCGACGTGCCGCAGCTGCTGCAGACTCTGCATGCGGTGCTGGAGCAGACGCACGCCCACTAGCGCCGCTCGTCACGACGCAGGATTTTCCACCTACGCGCGTGTCGATAGGATGGGCCACGGCCCGACGATGGAGAATGGCATGTTGCGGACAGCGCTGCGGTGGGTGCCCGCCGCGGGGTGGCTGTGGCTGGCGCTGTTCCCCGCGCTGGCGGCTGCGGCGCCGACCGAGTCCGACAGCATCGTCGTGGACGGGCGGACGCGGAGCTACCGGCTGCACATCCCGGCGGGGCTCGCCGGTACGACTCCCGCACCTATCGTGCTGGTCCTTCACGGCGGCGGCGGCAACGGCCGCGGCATGGAGCGCCTGACCGGCTTCAGCCGCCTCGCCGACCGCGAGCGCTTCATCGTCGTCTACCCGGATGCCGTCGATGGCAATTGGGTCGACGGCCGGGTCGGGATGCGCACGGAAGCGCACCGCAAAGGCATCGACGACGTCGCCTTCATCGCGGCACTCTTGGACGAGGTGGCGCGCCGCCGTCCCATCGACGCCAAGCGCGTCTTCGCCACCGGCATCTCCAATGGCGGAATCTTTTCCCACTATCTCGCCGCCAACCTGGCGGACCGCATTGTCGCGATCGCGCCCGTGGCAGGCGGACTCGCCGATCCGTTCTACCGGGCCTTCGCGCCCTCGCAGCCGGTCTCCGTCTTCATCCTGCAGGGCACGGCCGATCCGCTGATGCCGTTCGACGGCGGCGCCGTGGCCTGGGGCGGTCGCGGACAGATCATCGCCGCCGACGAGACCCGTGCGGCTCTGGCGCCAGCAGGACCGCACGCTTGCACTCGCCGCCACCGGTCTCCTGCCCGATGCCGATGCGAGAGACGGCTGCCGCGTGCGCTGGTCGAACTGGCGCGGCGGCCGACTCAAAACCGAAGTGCTGCTCTATGTCGAGGTGGGCGCCGGCCATACCTGGCCCGGCGGCTCGCAGTATCTGCCGAAAGCGCTCATCGGCGGTGTCTGCCGCGATTTCGACGCCAGCGAGGCGATCTGGGAATTCTTCAGGGCCCACCCGCGGCCGTGAACGGCGCGTGCTACAACGCCTTGGCAGCCTGCAGCACCGCTGCAACGTGGCCGGGCACTTTCACCTTGCGCCAGATGCCGCGGACCACACTCTTGCCGTCGATCAGGAAAGTCGCGCGCTCCATGCCCATGTATTTGCGGCCATACATGCTCTTCTCGACCCAGGTGCCATAGGCCGCGGACGTCTTGCCGTCGCCGTCGCTGGCGAGCGCGAAGGGCAGCGTGTGCTTCTTCTTGAACTTATCGTGGCTGGCGACGCTGTCGCGGGATACGCCGATGACGGCGGCGTCGATGCGGCCGAAGTTCGGCACATTGTCGCGAAAGTCGCAGGCCTCCTTGGTGCAACCGGAGGTGTCGTCCTTCGGATAGAAGTAGAACACGACATTTCTGCCCGCCAGCGACGACAGAGACACCGTGCCGCCGCCATCGGTCGGCATGTCGAACGCCGGCGCCTTGTCGCCGATCTTCAGTTCCTTGCTCGCCATGATGCCCTTGCTCCGCGCTGTTCGCCGGCGTGTCTAGCGCGGCTCTTGTACGGGGTCAAATCCACGCGACACAGATGCGCCGCGACTGAGCGTCACTCCGGTGCAGTCGTCGGAAACTCGATCGTCTTGCTGGTCGAGGGCGACTTGTCGGCGGGATAGACGGCGTAGAAGAACACCACGCGCTCTTTGGCCTCGTAGACGAGCGGCGTGTCCTTGGGGATCCAGAGGATGTCGCCGGGGCCGGCGCGAAATGCCTTGCCACCGACGCGCAACGTGAAGTTGCCGTCCTTGATGAACAGCACCTCGTCGTAGCTGACCGTCCATTCGATGGCGCAGTTCTCGAACACGCCGATGCCGGCGCCGAGGCCGGTGCTGATGCGGCGGTTCACGACCGGCGCGGTCACGATGCCCTTGTCGTCGGGGGTAAGATCGAGGTCGCTCGCGCGGAACAGCTTGACGTCGCTCACGGACTGTTTCTCCTGGGATGCCTGCGGAACCGTCGCCCGGCCACGGCGTTTCGAACCTGCGGGGTCAGGCCCCCTGCAATGCAGCCCTGTACCTGCCCGCATACTGCAACCGAAGAGCGGCGAACCAAGAGGGCTCCGGCGGACGATGCCACAACCTCAGCAGCGCGTCTTCGGGATAGGCCTCCGCAAAGCTCTTCCTTGTTTTTTCTGACAGATGGGCGTGGGCCCCGACGACGACCGGATTGTAGCTGGAGCCTTCGGCGATCTGCGCGCTGACCTCGGGTGTCATGAGATAGTTCAGGAACTCGTAGGCTTCTTCGAGGTTCTTTACCGCCTTGGTCATGGCCCAACCGTCGAGCCAGGTAACGGCCCCTTCCTGCGGCGCCATGTAGCCTATGGGCAGCCCGTCCTTCTTCAGGCTGAGTGCCGGGCCGTCCCGGGTCTTGCCGATCATGCAGTCGTTCTCCGTGAAGCCGGTTTCGGTCTCGCCAGCGCCGCTCCAGAACTGCCTGATCCAGGATCGGCGGTCGACCGGAAACTTCAGGATGACGTCATAAATCGCCTTCATGGACCCTTCGTCCTTGTAGGAATCGAGCATGCGATTGGATGGCAACCGACCGGTACGGTCCATCCACAGGCCGATGCCCAGCAGCAACGCGCCTGGCCGGCCCTGAACGGCGCCCCGGTATTGGTCCTCCCACAGCGTGCTGAAGCTCAGGTTCTTGTAGTCGATTGTCGTCCTGTCGGAGCGCCAGGCGATGGCCTCGGTGCCCCAGCAATGCGGCAGATGATGGAGGCCGCCGCCCCACGACCAGACGCTGGTCGAGCCTTCGAGCAGGGACGGAATGAGGTTCGTGGAATTGGGGAGCCTGTTCATGTCGAACGCGCCCAGCAACCCCTGATCCCTGAATTGCGGTGCCCGATCGCGCGTCGGCTGGCAAAGGTCGACGCCCTCGCCACCGGTCGCCTGCAGCCAGGCGATCTGCTCGTCGTTCTGCGAAAACGGCGTCGATTTGACCTTGATCCCTGTCGTCCTCTCGAAATTGGAGATCACCGGATCCGGCAATGCGTCCGGCCGGTTCAAGAGCCTGAGTTCGTGCGTCGGGCGCCCGCCGACGATCCCCATGCCGCCTGCGGCCACGGCGACCGCTGCCCCGCCCAGCGCCAGAAACGTGCGCCGCCGAAAGCTGCGGGCGGCCGCCACCGTCTTCCGCGTTGAAGACCGACTGAATCCGCTCACGCCACGCCTCCCTCTACGCCATCAACACCGTGCCAAACCCAGTGCAGTCCGGCGCAGTTCCGACGCCATTCTGCCGCAGATGGAAATCGTTGTCCAAACCGCTGCTGGTCAACCATGCCGCTCACGCCGCCCGCAGCTTCTCCGCATACTGGACGCGCAGCCCCTTGAACCATGACGGTTCCGGCCGGTGGAACCACAGCTTTTCCAGCGCGTCGCCGGGATAGGCTTCGAGGAAGCTCGCTTTGGCCGGGTCCGGGAGCAGCGCGGCGGCGCCGGCGACGGCGGGGTTGTAGCCCGACGTCTTCGCGACCAGTGCACTGGTCTCCGGCGTCATGAGGAAATCGAGGAACGCGTAGGCCTGTTCGATGTTCTTGGCCGTGGCGGTCAACGTCCAGCCGTCCGTCCAGGCGATGGCGCCCTCGCGCGGCGCCATGAAACTCACGGGCTTTCCCTCGCTCCGCAAATCGTTGGCGGGGCCATCCAGTGTTTGACCGATCGTGCATGCGTTGTCGATGAAACCGGCCCTGATGCTGTTCGGCGTATCCCAGAATTGCTTGATCCACGGTCTGTGCTCGACGGCAAACGCGGCGATCTCGTCGTAAATTTTCTTGAACGCCTCTTCGTCCTTGAACGCATCGAGCATGCGGTTCGAGGGCAGTCGACCGGTCGCGTCCATCCACAAGCCGATGCCGAGCAGGAGAGAGTGCGGACGCCCCTGCACCGCCCCCTTGTATTGGTCCTCCCACAATTTCCCATAGGAGAGCGCGTCATAGGCGAGCGTCGTCCGGTCCGTCCGCCAGGCGATCGCCTCGCTGCCCCAGCAGTGCGGCAGATGAAAGAGGCCGCCGCCCCACTGCCACAGCTCGTTGGAGGCCGCCAGCAGCGACGGGATCAGGTTCGTCGCGTTCGGCAGCTTGCCCAAGTCGAACGGCGCCAGCAGGCCGTCATCATGCCATTGCGCAGCCCGCTCGAGCGCGGGTTGGCAGAGATCGAAGCCCTCGCCCTTCCCGGGCTCCAGCTTGTCGACCTGCTCCTGATCGGTCGAGAACGCGGTCGCGTTGAGCTTGATGCCGGTCTTGGCGGTGAAATTCTTCGGGATCGGCTCTTTCAGCTGGTCGGCCCAGTGGAGGATGTTCAATTCGCCCGAGCTCGAGCGCGCATCCCGCACCAACCAGGGGCTGGTCGCCAGCACCGTCCCGGCCGCCGCAACGCCGCACAACGCTGTCCGACGGCTGAACGCCCTGGCGGCCATTTCTACCAGCTTCGACGATACCCTTGGTCAGAATCGGTCCGGCCGGGAGGACCGTCAAGGCCCATTCGGTCCGGCCCGTTCAGCTGGCCTCGGCGCTTTCCAGCACCAGCAGGTCCTCGCGGGCAAAGCCGACCGTCGCGGGCTGCCCGCGCGCAGGCGGCGCGACGCCGGGATCGTTGAAGGTGTCGAGCGAGATCGCGTTCTCCTTGAAGCGCACGCGGATGCGCACGATCGCGCCGAGGAAACTCACCTCCTCGATGGTGCCGCGCATCTTGTTGTGTGCGCCATCCACGTCGTCCAGCGACACGGCCTCGGGACGCAGCGCCACCGAGCGGACCTCGCCCGCCTGGGCGTCGACGATGCCGCGGGCGGCCGAGATCTCCTGGTCGTCGATCGCGATGCGGCCGCTGGCGGGGTCGGTGACGCGGCCGCGGAGGATGTTGAGCGTGCCGACGAAGGAGGCGACGAAGCGTGTGCGCGGGAAGTTGTAGATCTCGAACGGCGTGCCGATCTGCTCGACGCGCCCCTCGTTCATCACGACGATGCGGTCGGACATCGACAGCGCCTCTTCCTGGTCGTGCGTCACGTAGATCGTGGTGATGCCCAGGCTGCGCTGGACCGTGCGGATCTCCTCGCGCAGAGCGACGCGGATCTTGGCGTCGAGCGCCGACAACGGCTCGTCCAGCAGCAGCACCTGCGGCTTGATGGCGAGCGCCCGCGCCAGCGCGACGCGTTGCTGCTGTCCGCCCGAGAGCTGATAGGGATAGCGGCCGCCCAAGGTCGGCAGCTTGATGAGCTTCAGCATCTCCTCGACCCGGGCCGCGATCTGTGCCGCCGGCTGCTTGGCCACTCTCAAGCCGAACCCGACATTGCCGGCGACCGTCATGTTGGGGAAGAGGGCGTAGGACTGGAACACCATGCCGACATTGCGCTGGTTCGGGCGCAGGCGCGTGACGTCCTGATCGTTGATGCGGATCGCGCCCGACGTAGGTGCCTCGAAGCCGGCGACCATGCGCAGGGTCGTGGTCTTGCCGCAACCGCTCGGGCCGAGGAACGAGACGAACTCGCCGCGCTCGACGGCAAGGTCGAAGTTCTGCACCACGGTCTGCGCCGCGAAGGCCTTGCGCAGGTTTTCGATTTCGAGAAACGCCATCCCCGTCCCCTCTACCCTCTCGTCGCCTAGCGCGTATCCGGTGTCGACCCACGGGCGCCGCGGCCGAAGACCTGCATCAGCCCCATGCATGCCCAGGTGACGATGAAGGCGATGATCGCGAGCGCCGGCGGTTCGTAGGCGCGATTAGCACCGATCAACTGCAGGTAGGGGCCGAAGGCCTTGCGGTCCAGCAGGCTCGCCATTGTGAACTCGCCGATGACGATGGCGAAGGTGAGAAACGCGCCGCTCAGCACGGCCACGCGCACATTGGGGAAGATCACGCGGAACATGATCGTCGCCCGGCTGGCACCCAGGCTTTCCGCCGCTTCCGTCAAGGTGCGAACGTCGATCGCCCGCAGGCCGGTTTCGACCGCCCGATACATGTAGGGCAACGCCAACGTCACATAGCTGAAAATCAGCAGCAGGCTGGTCGTCCACCCGCGGCCAGTCATCGGCAGCAGCGACGAGCTGTTGTAGATGCGCAAATATCCGAACACCAGAACGATCGCGGGGATCACCAGCGGCAGCAGGGTAATGAACTCCACGATCGGACGTAAGCGCGGCAGTCGCAGCTGGATCCAGTAGGCCGTCGGCAGGACGAGAAAAACGCCGATCACGATCGTCGCCAGCGCATAGCCGGTTGAATAGGCGAAGCTCCACTGGAAATTCGGGTCGGCGAGTACGATTTCGTAGGCATCGAAACTGTATTGGCCGCGCCGCATGCGCAGCGAGAACTCGAACGTGCAGATGAGCGGCACCAGGAAGTAGAGCGCGCCCACGAGAATGGCGATCCACGATCCCAACCGCGAGTGCTTCATCGCAACCACCGGTCGCTGTAGGTGCGCAGCCAGATATAGGCGGCGTTGGACAGCCCGGTGATGAGGATCATGCCGAAGGCCAGCGCGTAGCCGAGATTCTGGTCGTGCAGCACGTCGCCGCGGATCTGCGCGTACAGGAGGATGGTGACGATGTTGAGCGAACTGCCGGTCAGCGCATAGGCCGTGGCGATGGCGCCGAAAGCATTGGCGAACAACAGCAGCGTGGCGCCGAGCAAGCCGGGTAGCAGCACGGGCAGCGCGACGTAGCGCCAAAATTGCCAGCCACTGGCGCCCAGAATGGCCGCGGCCTCGCGCCACTCGCGCTTCACGCCATCCAGCGCCGGAGCCAGGATGAGCACCATCAAGGGGATCTGGAAATAGATATAGGTCACCGTCAGACCCAACATCGAAAATATATTGAAACCGGTGCTGTTGAGTTTGAAATCGAAATACTTGAACAACAGGGCCGTCACCAATCCGGTGGGCCCGAGGGTCGCCAGGAAGGCGAAGGCGAGCGGCACGCCGGCAAAATTGGAGGCGACCCCCGAAAAAGTCATCAGGGTCGGGCGGATCCAGCGCGGCAGGCCGCCGAGCACGGCGGCGTAGGCCAGGAAAAATCCGATGATGGCGCCGCCGATCGCGGAATACGCGCTCACCTTGAGGCTGATCACGTAGGCGCTGACGATCGAGGGTTCAAAAAGGTGGACGATGTTGTCGAGGGTGAAATTGCCGTCGGCATCCTGAAAACTGCCGACGAACAGGAAGCCCGTCGGCAGGATCAGGAACATCAGCGCGAAGAGGAAGAACGGCGCGACTCCGAGCCAGGCCCAGGACATCCGGTCGAGTCCGGTGCGCGCGCCGAAGGAGGAGCGGGCCGCGATCTGTAGCTGCTGGGCCATCGGGCGTCTGCTAGACCGCCCCCTCCCCTGCCGGGTCGGCAGGGGAGGGTGGCAAGCATTCAATGACCGCGCCGCCATCCATGGTTTGCGTCCGCGGACAGGTCGGCGCGGCCTCGATCACGATGCGCGTTACTTCACGTTCGCGCCAACCACGCTGTCCCACTGCTTGGTGATGATTTCCTTCGACGCCGCCTGTTCGTCGAGCGTCGGGAATACGGCCTTCTTATAGGCGGCGGCCGGCGGCAACTTCGCCAGGAGTGCGTCCGACACCTTCTTGTGTTTCACGAGATCCTGGAAGCGGATCGGGTGGCAGTAGCCCGCGAGCCAGGCGAGCTGGCCCTCGTCCGAATAAAGATATTCCATCCAGAGCTTGGCGGCATTCGGATGAGGCGCGAATGCGCTGATGGCCTGGATGTAGACGCCGGCGACCACGCCGGTCTTTGGCACGACGACCTCGACCTTGGGGTTGTCCTTGAGGGTGTCACGGTCGGCGAGGGCGTTATAGTCCCAGCGGATGATGATGGGCGTGGCGCCTTGGGCCAGCGTGCCGGCCTTGCCGATGACCGGCACGAAGTTGCCCTTCTTGCTGAGTTCGGCGAAGAACTTCAGCCCGGCATCGCCGGCCTTGTCGACCTTGCCCTTGGCAGCCGACAGCCCGGCGGCGAAGACCCCCTGGATCGCCTGATTGGAGGCGCGCGGGTCGCCGGCGAGGGCGATCGAGTTCGCATAGTCGGCCGCCAGCAGATCGGGCCACTCCGCGGGCACCTTCTTCACCATGTCGGTATTCACCTCGAGCGCGAGCACGCCGTAGTAGTCGCCGTACCAGTATCCCTCGGCGTCCTTCGCACTGTCGGGGATCGAACTCCAGGTCGACACCTTGTAGGGCTGTACCAGCCCGTCCTTCTTCGCCGAAGGGCCGAAGGACAGGCCGACATCGACCACGTCTGGCGCCTGCGGGCCGGTGTTGCCCTTGTTGGCCTTGATGGCCTCGATCTCGTCGCCCGACCCGGCGTCGGGATTGAGCTCGTTGACCGTCAGCCCGTATTTGGCCTTGAAGCCGTCGATCACGGCGCCGTAGCCGCACCAGTCATGCGGCAGCGCGATGACCGTCAGCTGGCCCTCGGCCTTGGCGTCGGCGACGAGCTTGTCCATCGAGGCGGCGGACGCGGGGCCCGCGAACGCCAAGAGCGCCAAAGCCGAAAGCGGAATCATGCTTACCCACGCGAGTTTCATTGCTTCCTCCTGTCCTCGAAAACCGGTAGTGCGGAAATCTGCCGGGCCGCGCTGTCCACGCTCTCGCGAGGTGGACGGCGCGGCCCGGCCTGGATCGGAATACGGCTTACTTCACATTGGCGCCGACGACGGCGTCCCATTGCTTAGTGATGATCTCCTTCGCCTTGCCTTGCTGCTCGAGAGTCGGGAACACCGCCTTCTCGTAGTTCTCGGCCGGGGGCAGCTTGGCCAGGAGTTCGTCCGGCACCTTCTTGTTGGCGACCAGATCCTGGAAGCGGGCCGGATGGCAGTAGCCCTTCAGCCAGGCGAGCTGCGTTTCATCCGAATAGAGGTGCTCCATCCACAGCTTGGCGGCATTCGGATGGGGGGCGTAGGCGCTGATCGCCTGGACATACACGCCGGCGACGATGCCGGTCTTCGGCACGACGATGTCGACGACGGGATTGCCCTTGAGCGTGTCGCGGTCTCCCAGCGCCAGATAGTCCCAGCGGATGACGATGGGCGTGGTCCCTTGCGCCAACGGGGCGGCCCCTCCGCCGACGGGCACCAAATTGCCGTTCTTGTTCATCTCGGCGAAATATTTGAGCCCGGCATCGGCCGCCTGATCTGCATTGCCATTCGTGGCGGAAAGACCGGCCGCATAGATGCCTTGGATCGACTCGTTGGAGGTGCGCGGATCACCGCTGAGGGCGACCATGTTCTTGTACTCGGGCGACAGCAGATCGGCCCAGTCCGTCGGGGCCTTCTTGACGAGGTCGGCGTTTATCTCGAACGCCAGCACGCCGTAGTAGTCGCCGTACCAGTAGCCCTCCGCGTCCTTCTGGTCGTCGGGAATGCTGCCCCAGGTCGATACCTTGTAGGGTTGCAGCAGGCCGTCCTTCTTCGATGATGGCCCGAAGGAGAGGCCGACGTCGATCACGTCCGGCGCCTGCGGGCCCTTGTTGTCCTTGTTAGCCTTGATCGCCTCGATCTCGTCGCCCGAGCCGGCGTCGGGGTTGAGTTCGTTGACCGTGAGGCCGTACTTCGCCTTGAAGCTGTCGATCACCGCGCCGTAGCCGCACCAATCGTGCGGGACGGCGATGATGGTCAACTGGCCCTCGGCCTTCGCTGCGGTGACAAGTTCATCCATCGACGCCGCCGACGCCAGCGCCGTAGACGCCAGCAATGCCAGCGCCGAAACCGGAATCATACGCATACACGCGAGCTTCATCTTTTCGTCTCCCATGATCGAGCGCTCAGTTGCAGGATTGTTTCCAGCACCGCGATGCCAACGACGGGTCCGCCGTCTCCTTCGTAGTGCCGTGCCGCAGGCTGCGGCGGTTCATACCAAGCGGTCGATGTCTGTCAGATGACAGTTTTGTTAATCTTCCTGCCGGACTAGGATCGGCCGGTCCGATGGGGCCAGTCAAGGGCATTCCAGCAGGCCGGGCGCGCTACCAAGCAAAATCCCGTGATCGCGCGGAGGCGGCGGGAACGTCGGCCCCGGCTTGACAGCACCGCGGCGGCGGACGCAGCTTGCTGCCAACGAGAAAATGCCGCGTCCAGGCTGCGGACAAGGATGACGCGGATCGGCGAGGAACCCCGGTATGAGCCTCGATGCGCGCTATCCCAGCCTGAAGGACCGGGTTGTCCTTGTCACGGGCGGTGGCTCGGGAATCGGCGCCAGCATCGTCGAGCATTTCTGCGACCAGGGCGCCCGGGTCAGTTTTATCGACATCGACAAGCCCGCCGCGGAATCGCTGGTCGCCCGCATCGCGGCCAAGGACCAGCCGGCGCCGCGGTTCATCCCGGGGGACCTGAAGGACATCGCGGCGCTCCAGGCGACGATCGCCCGCGTCGGACAGGAGGACGGGCCAATTCGCGTCCTCGTCAGCAACGCCGCCAATGACGACCGCCACAAGATCGAGGACGTGACGATCGCCTACTGGGAAAATCGTATGCAGGTCAACCTGCGGCATCAGTTCTTCGCGGCTCAGGCAGTGCGGCCGCAGATGCGCGCGGCCGGCGGCGGCTCGATCGTCAATTTCGGCTCCATCAGCTGGATGAACGCCGAGGCCGACTGCATCGCCTATGTCACGGCCAAGTCTGCCGTCGGCGGGCTGACGCGCGGCCTGGCGCGCGAGCTCGGGCGCGAGGGCATCCGAGTGAACTGCGTGGTACCGGGCTGGGTGATGACCGAGCGGCAACTCAAGCTGTGGGTGACGCCGGAGGGCGAACGGCAGATGGACGAGAACCAGTGCCTGCCGGGACGACTCCAGCCATCCGATGTCGCGCGCATGGTCCTGTGGCTTGCCGCCGACGACAGCCGGATGTGCAGCTCGCAGAATTCATCGTCGATGCCGGCTGGACCTGATACTTCCCATCGACCATTCATGAGCTCCGACGGAACACCACGGTAAGTAACATGCGCCTTGTTCAGATCGTCCAGCCGGATCGCTCGCGTCGCGTCGCCATCGTCGATGACGACGGCAATCGGCTCACGCTGCTCGACCGTGTCGAAACCGTCTATGGCCTGGCGCAGGAGGCTATTGCGGGCGGCCTCACCCTCGCCACGTTGGCGGGCGCCCGCACCGGCAAGGAGCGCGTCAGCTACGACCAGGCCATCGCCGAGCGGCGCCTGCTGCCGCCGCTCGACCATCCCGAGCCGGCTCGATTCTGGATCACCGGCACCGGCCTGACGCACATCGGCAGCGCCGCGGCCCGCGACAAGATGCATGTCGCCGAGCATGGCGACATGGCGACCATGACGGACTCGATGAAGATCTTCCGCATGGGCATCGAGGGCGGCAAGCCCAAGCCAGGCGAGGTCGGGGTCGTGCCGGAATGGTTCTTCAAGGGCGTGGGCACCTGCGTGGTAGCGCCGGAGGCGCCGATCGCGACGCCGGCCTTCGCCCTTGCCGGCGGCGAGGAACCGGAAATCGTCGGCCTCTACGTGATCGCGCCGGACGGCTCGCCCTGCCGCGTCGGCTATTGCCTCGGCAACGAGTTCTCCGACCACGTCACGGAGGCGCAGAACTATCTCTATCTCGCGCACTCCAAGTTGCGCCAGTGTTCGCTGGGGCCGGAGCTTCTGCTGGGCGAACTGCCGCAGGACATACGCGGCCACTCCCGCGTCGTGCGCGGCAACGAGATCATCTGGCAGGGCGAGTTCCTGAGCGGCGAGGCCAACATGTCGCACTCGATCCGCAACCTTGAGCACTACCACTTCCGCTATTCGATGTTCCGCCGCCCCGGCGACGCCCACGCCTACTACTTCGGCGCGGCGATCCTGAGTTCGGCCGAGGGCGTCAAGACGCGCATCGGCGACCGCTTCGAGATCGACGTCCCCGCACTCGGCCGCCCCTTGCGCAATACCATGGTAGCGGAAGCCGATCCCGGCATCGTCACCGTGCGCGCTCTCTGACGCTTTTCACCGGGGTGCGCTGCCTTCATAATTGCAGACAATCAAAACCAACCCACAGGGAGGGAAAACATGACCATGCGTTCCATGAAACGTTTGCTGTTGGCGGCCGCCGGGCTTGCCATCGCCGTCGCCTTGGCCTCGCCCAGCTGGGCCAAGGAGCTGCGCATCCTGGCCTGGCAGGGCTATGCCGACGACGATTGGGTGCAGGAGTTCAAGGGCCAATGCGGCTGCGACGTCAGCGTCGTCTTCATCGGCACCGACGACGAGATCTGGGCCAAGATCAAGGGCAGCGAGGGCAAGGATTTCGATCTCTTTGCCGTCAATACCGCCCAGCTCCAGCGCTATATCGACGCCGGGCTGGTGACG